>JAHJOY010000326.1 GCA_018819665.1 bacterium | reverse complement strand
ATATATAAAATTATAGTTCCTATTGTCCCAGCTAGTAAATAGTAAAAAATATTTTTTTCATTTTTCAATTCCATTATCTTTCCAACAATAAAAGCACAAATTATAAATCCAAATAAAAATCCCCCCGTTGGTCCAAATAAAATACCTATCCCAGCCTTAAAACCGGCAAAAACTGGTAGGCCTATAACTCCCAACATCACATAGATTATCTGGCTTGACGTTCCCATAACACTTCCCAGGGTCATACCAGCTAACAGAGTAAATAAAGTCTGTAAAGTAAGAGGAACAGGATAAATGGGAATCGAAATGAATGCTCCCACTGCAGTTAACGCAGCGAATAATGAAACTAAAGTCATTTGACGGATATTTATTTTTTTCACGCTTAAATCCTCCGATTTTCTGATGAATTATTGTTAACCAAAATAATATCTCAAGTTAACGGTAATGTCAAAAAAATTTAAATGATGGTTCCGGAAATTATTTCTACCAGTTCGCCATCTTCTTTTTTTAAAATCAGTGTTCCACTTTCGTTTATATCCATCGCTTCTCCTGTAATAATTCTCTCTCCCATATCTACTTTTATCTTTTTCCCCAGAGTGTGGGAGTATAATTTCCATTCCTTTAAAATAGAAGAAAATTCTCTTCTTTTTAAACTTTCGTAATACTTTTCAAATCCCTGTAAAAATGTCTGTACCAGCTTAACTCGCAAAACCTCTTTACCTAAAATTTCTTTTAAAGAAATCGTATTCTCTTGAATATCTTCAGGGAAGTCTCGATGATCTATATTCACATTTATACCTATCCCCACTACTACCCAGTTTATTATATCTAACTCAGCACTCATTTCAGTTAGTATTCCACATACTTTTTTCTCATTTATTAATATATCATTTGGCCATTTTATTTGAGATTCAATTTGAGTGCATATCTTGATAGCCTTTACTACCGCTACTGCAGTCATCAAAGTTATTCGAGATATATAAGAAGGAGAAAGTTTAGGGTATAATATTATGGAAAGCCAGACACCTCCGACAGGTGAAAACCATTCCCGGCCTAATCTCCCCTTCCCTGCACTCTGCCTTTCAGCAATAATTAACGTGCCTTCGTCTATTCCCCCTGCTCTATGCAAGGCTTTCTCTTTAGCCATTATATTGGTAGATTTTAATTCGGGGAAATAGAATATCTCTTTACCGATATAGTTTGTGGATAATCCTCTTTGAATTTCTTGAGGGATTAAAAGGTCAGGGCGGGAAATCAGACAATAGCCCAGATTTTGGTCAGCTATTATCTCATACCCCATATCCTTTAGTCTTTGTATCTGCTTCCAAACCGCCACCCGGGAGATGCCTAATTTTTGGGCTAGAACTTCACCGGAAATGTATTCTTTCTCTCTTAAATATTTTAATATATTACCTGTCATACTTTATATCCTGCCAAACGGGAACAGGGGACGGTTCTCTGTTCCTTTTCGTTAAAAGGTAAAAAGGACCGGAGAATCGTCTCCTGGTACATTATTTTAAACGGGAGGCTAATAGCTCACTGTCTTTATCTATATCTCTAATCTGCTTAAAATCAACTATAAAAGAGCCCTTACTCTCTAATAAACCCATTAAATTCTTCAGGGTTTTATCATTCCCAATTAATCTAGGGATGATAAAGGCAATAGTCTTTTTTCTTTCCAATCCAGCACATCTTTTAATATAATCGATTAATTTAGAAGGTAATTTCCCTTTAAACATACTTGAAACCGGGCAGCCCACCAAGACAAATTCATAAGGTAACAGACTACAGGCAGTTGCTCCTCTCTCTGCTTTAATTACCTTTAATTCATTCCCTTTTCTTTCGATAACTGATGATATTCTTTTCACAAATAATTCTAATTTTTTATTTTCCCCATCATAAATTAATGCTGCTCTCAAAATATTTCCTCCAACTTGATACAGGGGACGGTTCTCTGTATTATTTAAGGTTTAGATAAATAATACAGAGAACCGTCCCCTGTATTATTTAATCAAATATTACTTTTTCTACCCCCTGTAGTTTATCTAATATTTTATTGGTAATCAATTTTAGATGTTCAGGCCTCTTAACAAAATCCAAATCATCTGCAGGCACATTTAAGATAGGGCAAATATTAAAATTCTCTATCCACTCCTCATATAAAACATTTAACTGATTCAAATATTCCTCAGAGATAGTTTTCTCATAATCTCTTCCTCGTGAAGAAATTCTTTTTAAGAGAGTGGGAACTGAAGCTTGAAGGTAGACGATTAAATCCGGAGGAGTAAGAAATTGGGTCATTATTTTAAACAATTCCTGATAATTTTCATAATCGCGATTCTCCATATATCCCTGCTGATTTAAATTTTTAGCAAATATATCCACATCCTCATAAATGCTTCTATCCTGAACTACAGAGGCAGGGTTTTTTAATATCTCCTGATGATGGTGAAATCTCTTAGACAGAAAAAATATTTGGAGATGAAAACTCCACTTTTTCATATCTTTATAGAAATCCTCTAAATATGGGTTGTTTTACACTACTTCATAATATGCCTTCCAACCTAATCTTTTACTTAAGAGATCAGTTAAACTTGATTTACCGCAGCCTATATTCCCTGATACAATAATAAATTTTTTCATTTTGAATCATCCCCCTTTATAAATTTCATCAATAATATATTCAAGGTCTTTGTTTTTGCCTACAAAATCAAGACCGTTGGTGTTTATTTTAATTAATTTTGTTTTTTTATAATTATCGGGATAAGAAAAAAATTCTTCATAGGCCAAATTCAATCTTCTCATATATTCAAAAGACATTTTTCGCTCAAAAGGCCGATCTCTTAGTGCTATCCTTTTCATTAACATTTCGGTGCTTGCTTGCAGGTAAATAATTAAATCTGGCCGAGGAATATCTTTAACCATAATTTCATAGAGGTGTTCATACATGGAAAGTTCATTTCCGGAAAGATTAAGATGGGCAAATATCCTATCCTTGGCAAATAGGTAGTCAGAAAAAACTGTTTGATTAAATAAATCTTGCTGGGCTAATTCTAATTGTTGTTTGTAGCGGCTCAACAAAAAAAATATTTGAGTCTGGAAGGCGTATCTTTCTATATCATTATAAAATTTAGATAAAAAGGGATTTTCTTCCACCACCTCTAAATTGTGTTTTGCATTAAACCTTTTACTTAGCAATAAAACTAAACTTGTTTTTCCTGCTCCTATGGCACCCTCAACTGCAATGAATTTGCTTTTAAGATTAATCATCTACCTCCTCCTCTATTTTTCGGGAATCAAGCTGATTATTTTTCCTTTCGTAATTCCACTCATAGGTCGAGTACTTATTTTCTAAAAGGTCTTTCGAAATTTTTTCTTCCTGTTCAGTTAATTTACCTTCAGTCAATTTTACCCCAAACTCTTCTTCAAAACCTCGGGGAAGAATTTCAGATAATCCCGAAAAATTTATTTTTTTCTTTAAAATCTCTTCCAAGCTAGTAGCATTAAATCTTATTTTTAGCCTTTCTCTTATCTTAGCAGAAGGAAAATTAAATACAGAGAATAGCTTATCTTTTTCTAATTCTATCAATAAAGAGCCGTGTTGTAAAACTACTCCTCTCTTTCTAACCTGAGCAGAACCTACAATCTTTTTGCCTTCAACCTGCACTTCGTATTGGGAGGGAACAGAAAAACAGATTGATTTTAAATTAGAATGGCAAATTTCAGATTTTTCCCCCTTATGCAAGAAATCACTCTTTAATTTTCCTCTCAGAGGAACTAATTCGGCCGTTACCCCAATATAAGAAAGACCTCTAATCATTCCCCCGCTAATCTT
>JAHJOY010000035.1 GCA_018819665.1 bacterium | reverse complement strand
TTATACTTTTTATTCTCTTTAACTATTGTCCAAATAGAATCTTTTTCGCCATTAGGACCAAAATTCATTTTTTCTCCATTAATTGACAACTTAATCTCATCATTAGTACCACCTGTTAAAACAGCTGATTTATCCCGCAAATCCTGAGAGAAGAGATATTTACTGTAACGAGTTATCAGATCATAATAATTCTGCATAACTCGACTAAATTCTGTAGTTAATTGGCGAAACTCTGGATAATAACCATCAGTTAATATGGTAGCCCCTTCTCCTAAGACAAGATGAAAACCACCATTAGCAAAAATAGATGCGGCTGTCAGACGAGCCGCTCTTTCTCCGGCCTCCTGAGATATTTTCTTCTTTTTGTTCAAAGAAGAGATATAAGCAGCTAAAATAATCTGCTTTTTATAATTTGCCAGTTTCTTTGCTTCTAAAATTAATTGGCGTAAGTGGTAGAAAGTATCATTGGGTGGCCATACTTCAATATAGACCACATCTTGAGGTTCAAAGGCGACTACTTCCACTGGCCAGTTATTAACCGCATTAAAGATTAAAGCTGTCTCTTCTCCTAATTCTTTTCTCGTGTATTCAATAAACCTGCCAAATTCCGCTTCCATATCTTTTAATTTGCGTTTACAGTTAACCAACGAATAATATGTCTTAGGAAATCCATATTGATCTATATGAATTCCCTCAAAACCTAACTTTTTTATTGCCTGCCGATATTGGTCTACTATATGTTCTCGCCAGGGGCAGTCATCAGCAATATTCATAATCTGAATATATTCCGACGGGTTATCATTACATAAACTATTCCTTGTCACACCATCCCTGGTAGCTGCAATCCAATCCAGGTGTTCTAACACAAAATCTTTTTCTGCTCCATACATTGCACCATAAGCTATTGGTAACATCCCATTGTCTTTACATACCTCAATCTGTCTTTTTACAACTCGCAAACTAAGAGGACGATTAAAGATATCTTTATATTCCTCTTGTAAGGGTAATAACTGATGGTGACGATACATCCAATCATAAAATTGAACAATATTCAGGTGAAAGTTTTTCATAATCTCCAGGCGCTGATAAATATCTTTTTCTTTTTTATCTGGGTTAAATTCTGATAGAAAGCCGTAACGGGGGGCCTGAAACCATTTTTCTACTACATCAAAACCCGTAGAATATGAGTCCATTAATTGCTTATTTTTATAATATTTTATATCAAGGCCAAAACCTTCAAAATGCATTTCTATAGGAATTTGCCAGAAAAGAACAACTGAAGAGGTTAAATCTTGTTTTAATTCAATCAATCTAATTTCAGTATTATAAAACCTGTAGTCTAAATCATTGATTTCAACTTTCAGATTATCATTGGTAATGTTATTTGAAATTCCTTCTTTCAGAAAAATCTCGATCTTCACCCATTCTCCAGGATGATATTGGGCTTTGTCTACGGTAACTTTTTGTATTAACTGCCCCTCCATTCTTAATCCTCCTTTATTTATATTTACTATTATTAATTTTTGGTCTTTATCTTTCAAGGTTATCCTGTTTATATTCTCTCTGTTCTTCAAGTTCTTTGTCTAATATTAAATACATCGCATGTGACCATAAAAGAGGTTTGGCAATTTTGCCCCACTTTTGAATCCAGATGGGATAATAATCAGGATCATTCAAATTATTAGGGACCTGCTCCGGAAGATTACCATCTTCATCTGCTTGTTTTTCAATCCAACTCAATAATTTCCTGGCTTTTCCTAATTCTCCTACCTGACAGTAATACCAACTTAACCAAGCAGTAAGTAGAATCCATTCCCCTCCACCGTAATATGTGTCTTCGGGATAACGGTGAACCCCTCCGGTATAGAGTTTTTTTTCAATATCTTCTATTGTTCTTTTTGTAATTTCATCTGTTGGTTCAAACATTCTGAATGGGACTATTAACCATAAAAGATTAGCGTCAATACTGGTTGACCCGAAGTATTTAGTGATTCTTCCTTTATATACCCCTTTTCTTAAAATTAATTCCTTGATCTTTATACAGATATCCGGTATCTCTTGGTCATGAATAAATTGATTTATCGACCTTAATCCCCCATAAGTACAAGCTAAAGTGGATGGATGAATTTGGTTATTAAGCTCTTCCCAACAATCGTAGTTGGGAATAAACCAAAAATGTTTAAGATAATTGATGGTTAA
>JAHJOY010000325.1 GCA_018819665.1 bacterium | reverse complement strand
CACCTATCGCATTTCGCGTGAAAATAAACATAAATTATTAAATATCGTTGCGGGGTGAATCCGTAGTAATCTAATTGAGATTGCTTCTGAAAACTGATTTTCTTCACGCGATACTCGATACTCGATACTCGATACTAAGCTACTATACGCTATACGCTCTACGCTAGTTTTATTCATTAACGACTAATTTAATCGACAATTTCGATAACCACCCGCTTATCATCCTTCTGCGCTGCAGCATTCACTATAGTTCTTATTGACTTTATATTTCTGCCTTGCCTTCCTATTACTTTACCTATATCATCAGGATCAACCTTTACTTCAAATATCGATGATTTTTCACCGATAATTTCATTTATCTCTACTTGGTCTGGATTGTCTACTATCCCTTTTATAATTAATTCAATAAGTTCTCTCAAAATAATCTCCTTAGGTCTTATCTATTTTTTCAATATTCCTTCTTTCTCAAATAAATCTTTTACCGTTTCTGAAAGTTGAGCACCCTTTTCGATCCATTTTAAGCTTGCTTCCTGGTCAATCTTAAGAACATAAGGATCAGAAAGTGGTTGATAATATCCTAATTGCTCTATAAATTTAGCATTACAAGCTTTCCTCGAATCGATTACCACTACTTTGTAAAAAGGTTTTTTCTTACCACCTTCTCTTCTAAGTTTAATTTTCACTGACATTGATTTTGCCTCCATTCTGTAATTTACATTTTTTTATTTTCTAATTTTTTTAATCTGTCATTCCCGTGGAAACGGGAATCTATCTTTCTTTATTCTTTGGCACTTGTGGGCACGATGCATCGTGCCCCTACATATCTCGTATATAGTATATCGTATTGCGTATTGCGTTTGTTTCCCCCTCACCCTAACCCTCTCCCCCGAAGGGAGAGAGGGAACAAAAATTCTGTATCTTTTAATTCATTCTATACACTGTATATTGTTCAATATTCTAGTTTCTGGCTCCTGAATTCTATTCTCCTTACTATACACTATTGCTTATTTCTTCGCACGATACTCGATACTCGATACTCGATATGATTTTATTCTGGCTCCTGTCTCCTGTATTCTTATTTTCTTACTATAAGCTACGCGCTATACGCTCTACGCTATTCCCTCTTTACTATATACTAATTATGCTATTCACTAACGACTAATTTAATTAAAAGAAAAGTTTTTTAGTTTTGGCCCCCTTTTAAACATTTCTTTTATCTGATAAAATTGTTTTAACAATCTATTTATATCAGAAAGCTGTGTTCCGCTCCCCCTGGATATTCTTTTCCTTCTGCTTCCGTTAATTATAGAAGGATTTTCCCTTTCTTCAACAGTCATAGAACTTATAATAGCTTCAATTTTCTTTAGTTCGCCCTCTCTATCTCCTAATTTTGCAACATCTATTCTATTTTTTAAATTATTAAATCCTGGAACCATATCCATAATCTGATCTACTGAACCAATATTTTTCATTTTTTTTAGCTGTAAATAAAAATCATTTAAATCAAAATTATGGTCCTTCATCTTTTTGTCTAATTTTTTTAATTCATCTTCATTATAAGCAGTTTCAACTTTTTCTATTAGCGTTAAGACATCGCCCATACCCAATATCCGCGAGGCCATTCTTTCTGGATGAAAAGGTTCAAAGTTATCAACCTTTTCACCTATACCTATAAATTTAATAGGTACCCCTAAAACCTTTTTTAAAGATAGGGCTACTCCTCCCCGAGTGTCACCATCCAATTTGGTCAGAATAATTCCGCTTACTTTTATTTTATCACAAAACACTTTAGCTGAATTTACCGCATCCTGTCCAGCCATGGCATCTACTATCAATAATTTTTCCTGAAAAGGAATATTTTCATCAATTTCTTGTAATTCATTCATTAACTTATCATCTATATGTAATCTTCCGGCAGTATCAATAATTAATACATCGTGATTTTTTTTAGATGAATATTTTATAGCAGCTTTAATAATATTTACCGCATTTTCATTTCTTTCCATGGAAAAAACCGGTAAATCTGATTTTTCACCTAATACTTGCAGTTGTTCGATAGCTGCCGGTCTGTATATATCTGTTGCTATTAAGAGCGGCAGATTCCCTTTTTTTCTAAAGTAATTAGCTAATTTTACGGCTGTTGTTGTTTTACCGGTTCCTTGCAATCCCACTAACATTATAATAGTAGGAGGAGCAGGACTTATACTAAGGTCATTTTGTTTGGACCCTAATGTTAAAGTTATCTCCCCATTTACAATCTTTATAATTTGTTGAGTAGGTGTTAGGCTTTCGGATATCTTTTCCTGCTGTATTTTATCATGTAAACTATCTATAAATTCTTTTACCACTTTGTAATTTACATCTGCTTCTAAAAGGGCTATGCGAATTTCATGAAGACAATTTTTTATATCATTTTCATTTAATTTTCCCTTGTTTTTTATCTTTTTAAATATTGTCTGAAATTTATCAGTAAGGCTGGCAAACATAAAAAAAATAACTCCTCTTGACTTCAGTTTATCTATTAATTTTCAATTCCGTCAAAATACCTTTATAAGTATATAGAAAATTATCTTTAGTGTCAATCAAGAAGAGCTTCAACAAATTTATCAGCTTTAAAATCATATAAATTATTTAATTTTTCTCCACAGCTAATTAATTTAACCGTGATATCTAACTCTTTTTTTATGGCAATTACTATTCCTCCCTTGGCTGTTCCATCCATTTTAGTAAGGGCAATTCCGGTAACTCCTAAAGATTTGTTAAAAAATTCTGCTTGAGCTATAGCATTCTGGCCCATCGTAGCATCAATGGTTTGTAATATCTCTAATGAGCAATCATTAGCCTCTTTTTGGATTACCCTTTTTATCTTTTCCAATTCATTCATTAAATTTGTCTTAGTATGAAGTCTTCCGGCAGTATCGATAATAACTATATTCTTTTTCCGGGCTCGAGCTGCACTGATCCCATCATATACGACCGAAGCCGGGTCAGCACCTTCTTTGGTATTTATCATCTCTGCTCCTACCTTATCAGCTAAAATCTTAAGCTGCTGTATTGCTGCCGCTCTAAAGGTATCGGCGGGAACCATTATTATATCTTTATTTATATTTTTTAAACGATAAGCAATCTTACCCGCTACCGAAGTTTTTCCTGAACCATTTACCCCTACCAGCATTATTATATTTAATCTATCTTCGTTAATCTTAATATCAGATGCAGTTGAATTTAAAATATCTATCAGGGTAGCCTTTAATTTTTCTTTGAAAAATATAAAGTTATTCTCCTTATATTCTCTAAAATTAATCTGCTGAAATTCATTCATTATCTCTGCAGTAGCGCAGGTTCCTAAGTCAGATAATATCAATAACTCTTCTAATTTTTCTAAAAAATCTGATTTATCTTTAGAATCACTAAATAAAAATGCTAATTTATTAGCTAACTCTATCCTCGATTTATATAGCCCTTCTTTAAATTGGGAGAATACATTTTTTATATTCATGGTTTTTATTATACACCTTGATTTATTTTTCAAATTTTACCGAAACTAATTTTGAGATACCTGATTCTTCCATGGTTATGCCATATAATGTATCTGCTGCTTCCATCGTTGTTTTTTGATGGGTGATAATAATCAATTGCGATTGATTTAAATCTTCCCCCTTTAATATATGAGTAAGTTTTTCAGCATTTGCTTCATCCAAAGATGTATCTATTTCATCAAAAAGACAAAAAGGGCTGGGATTTGCTTTCCACAAGGCCAGTAAAAGTGCTATAGCAGTTAAGGCTTTTTCACCGGTGGATAGTAATTCAATATTTTGCGTTTTCTTTCCTGGAGGGCGGGCAATTATGTCTATTCCTGAGTTTAATATATCTTCTTCAGATTCAATAATTAATCTCCCTTCCCCACCGGAAAATATTTTTTTAAATATATCATTAAAATAGGTTTTTACCTGATTAAATGTTTTTTTAAATCTTTCTGTGGCAATTTGGTCAATTTCTGAAATCATTATTTCCAGATATTTTTTTGCCTCACATATCTCGTCGTATTTTTCACATAGAGAATTATAGCGCTGTAACTGATTGTGGTATCTATTTTCTGCCTCAAAGTTTATCTGTCCCATTTTTAATATGTTGTCTCTTAAAATATCTATCCTTTGGTTAGCTTCTTTCTGTGAACCCGATATGTTTTTGTATAATTTTAATTTTTCCAGCGATAAATTATAATTTTTATTTACTTCATCCCCAATGTTAACATATTTTTCCTGATACTGAACCTCTAACATTTCTTCTCTATGTTGATTGTCTTTGATTGATTCGTACTTTTTTTGTTGGTTTATCTTATCCTGTTGTAAATTTTTTAATAGATTAGATTTTCTTTGCAGAATTTCTTCTATCTCTTCTGCTTTCTTGAAAACAGAAAGATTCTCTTTATCCAGCCTGTTTATTTGAATTTTATACTCTTTTATTTTTTCTGATATATCAGCAAGTTTTTCATTATATTCTTTTATAGCACTTCTTTTTTCGTCTAAATTGAGTGAATGCTCATCTTTGTATTGAGAAATATTTTCAGCTTTCTCTTTTATGTTTATCAGTTTTTCTTTATTTATTAAAATAATATTTTTTAGGTCATTTATATCTCTGGAAAGATTGTTTATACGGTTGTTTACTCTTGTAACAATTTGATTAATTGTTTTATTAGAATGACTAATATTTTTGCTATATTCATAAAGTGTGTTGTAATTTTTTTCCAAGATACGTAATTTCCCAGAAATATTTTTTCTCTCCTCCAAAATACTATTTTCTTCAATTAAAAGATCTTTTATGCTATCTTTTAGCTCATTAACAGAAATTGTTGCTTTGTTCAAATTATTTATACTGTCCGTTACGTTTTTTTCGTTCTCTTGCAATAATCTTTTTATGTCCTGATTTTCTTTCCATAGTAAATTATAAATATGGTTATTTTTTTCTATAAAATTATCATTTCTTTCAATTTTAATTTTTAAAGCTTCTATTTCTTTTTCTAATTTTTCAATCTCTTTTTCTACATAATAAAAACTCTCTTGAGAATTCTCTGAATTTGTTGAGGTTGAATAAATATCTACGGAGCCGTCCATATTTATTACCATCCCATTTAGTGAAATAATTTTATATTTCCCTAAATACTCATTAGAAATATCAAGGGCAGTCTTTATATCTTCAACTATTAATACATTGCCCAACAAAACTTTAAATAAATTCTGGTATTTTTGGGAGTAATTTATCAATTTATGGGCAAACCCACAAATATTATTGTTTTGAATTTTACCCTGGTTATCAGGAAGTGTTTTTATATTTTTGATTAAATCCAGAGGGATTATCTTTAATTTTTCTAATTCGTTTCCCGATAAGGAATTAATTATATTTAAAGCATATGAAATATCGCTCACTACAATTGAGTGAAAACTTTCTCTTAAAGCAATCTTCATAATTTTCTCATATTTTGAAGGAATATTATCAATGAATTTTATGATTTTTTCGCAAAGGTCATCTGGATATTTTTGGCAGTATTTGGAGTAAAAGATCTCTGTCTTTTGTTCGTTTTTCTTCCCGTTAGTCTCAATTGATTTCTTTAAAATATTTTTCCTTTCTTCTTTTAAGCTAATTACATGTCTATCTTTTTCCACTTCTGCCTGTAATTTTTTTAAGATATTTTCAATCTCTTTTATTTTCTCTTCATTTGATTTGAGATGTGGTTCATCTTCGATTTTTCTGTTTTCTCTTACGATTTTTTGATAATCACTCTCTTTTGTTACCATATTTTCTAATTGATTTTCAAGTAATATCCTTTTTTTTCTAATTTTTTCTAAATTTATATTTGTCATATTTAAGGTAGTACTATATCTTATTTTTACTTCCTTTAAAAACAATTCTTTTTCCGTAATTGTTTTTAATACCTTTCTTGAATTGATCTCTATATTATTAAGCGAATCGGTAAATTTTGAAATATTATTAATCTCTTTATTTAAATAAATAAGCTTTTTATTAAAACTATCTAATTTTTTGTTTATCTCCAGAATATTCAAACTTACTGCTTTCTTATTTTGTTCACCAATAACTATCTTTTGAGTAATATTTTCAGCTTCTTTATTTAAATCAAACAGCCTTTTTTCAACATCACTCTTCTTTTGTAACATTAAATTTAATTCGCTCTGAATTAATTTTTTTCTATTATCCAGTTCGTAATTATCATATTTATATTTTTCTTGTTCTTTACTTAAATTATTTAACTCTATATTTAATGAGTTAATCGCTGTTTCTTCTTCTTCAATTTTTTTTATAATCTTGTTTTTTTCTTTTTCGTATTGTTCTAAATTTCTTTTTATTT
>JAHJOY010000324.1 GCA_018819665.1 bacterium | reverse complement strand
TAAATAAATTTTATGAAAAACAAAATATTTTCAGTTATATTAATATTGTTAATTAGCATAATTTTAATAAGCTTGACGGTGAGTGCAGCAGCAAAAGATAAGATTGTCTTTGCAGATCCGGGTTGGGATAGCGTCAGATTCCACAATGGTGTAGCCCAAACGATAATAGAAGAAGGTTATGGTTATCCTACAGAGGTAATTTCCGGTTCTACTGCAGCTACTTTCTTAGGGTTAAAAGAAGGGGATATTGATGCTTACATGGAAATATGGACCACTAATTTAGGAGATACCTATTATGGACCTATAAAGGAAGGGATAATTATCGAAACATCTGTAAATTTTAATGATAATGCCCAGGGACTTTATGTTCCCACTTATATGATTAAAGGTAATAGCAAGAGAGGAATTGAAGCGACTACTCCGGATCTAAAAACAATATATGACTTGAAAGATTGCTGGGAATTACTCAAAGATGAAGAGGACCCTTCAAAAGGTAGAATTTATGGTTCTCCCCCAGGATGGAAAGTTGATGAGATTCTGAGAGCAAAAGTCAAAAGTTCTAATTTGGATGAATATTATAATTATTTCAGTCCCGGTTCAGATAGTGCTTTAAGTGCTGTTATTGTAGCAGCTTATGAAAAAGGCGAATCCATTGTAGCTTATTACTGGGAACCTACCTGGGTTATGGGTATGCTGGATATGACCCTGTTGGAAGATGAACCTTATAGTGCTGAAAAATGGACTGAGGAAAATGGCTATGCTTGTGAATTTGCAGCTATGGATATTGCAATTGCCGTTAATAAGGATTTACCCGAAAGAGCACCGGAAGTGGTAGAATTTCTCAGCCATTACCATACTACCAGTGCCATGGCCAGTGCAGCCCTGTCTTATATGATGAAAAACGAGTGTGATACCAGGGATGCAGCAGTTTGGTTTTTAAAGACCAGAGAAGATGTGTGGACAAAATGGGTACCGGAAGAAATTGCAGAAAAAGTAAAAGAAGCTATAAATTAGTTAAACATATAATGTTTTTTCTAAAATAAACATAAAAGGAAGGAATTGTTGCCTGCTTTGAAACAATAGAAGCAGGCAACAATTATCATTAGTATTATGAATATATTATTTGATTTTCCAGAATTTTTCACAATCAATATAGGCCAACATGTCGAGAGTTTTATAAAATGGCTAATCCATAATTACGATTTCTTTTTCGATGCAATCAAAGAAGGGGTATTATGGTTCTTATTGCAGGCGCGGGGTGTATTTATGTGGTTTCCCTGGGTTGCCGTGATAATTATTGTATTTGTTCTTGGTTGGAAGCTTATTAATTGGAAATCCGGAGTTACTTTTGCCGGTTTACTTTTTTTAATCGGTGCCATGGGTTTATGGGATGAAATGATGCTTACTCTATCCGTAGTTTTGGTTGCAGTAGTAATTGCCTGTTTAATCGGTGTTCCCCTGGGTATTCTGGTTGCCTATAATTCTCGTTTGGAAGCTATGGTAAAACCTGTATTGGATGCCATGCAGACTATGCCCAGTTTTGTATATTTAATCCCGGCTATCATGTTATTCGGGTTAGGGAGCGTACCTGCTGTTTTTGCTACAGTAATTTACTCAACGCCACCTGTTATTCGCTTAACCAGTTTAGCCATAAAAGGTGTGTCTAAAGAGATGGTGGAAGCAGGACATGCTTTTGGTTCAACGAAATGGCAAATTTTAAGCAAGGTAGAACTACCTCAGGCCTTTCCTACTATTATGATGGGAATTAACCAGACTACAATGATGGCAATGGCCATGGTGGTAATTTCATCTATGATTGGAGCTAAAGGACTGGGACTAAATGTCCTGCAGGCAATTAACCGTATAAATATCGCCATGGGCTTTGAAGCAGGAATAAGTATTGTTTTTCTAGCGATTACCATTGATAGAATTACTCAGGGAATTGCTAATAAATATAAATATCCGAAATAAGTCAAATTAGCTATTGTTTATTTTTAGATATGAAAATCAAAGGAGCTTAGTCAGCTATGAGTGAAAAAATTAAAATAAAAGTAGAAAAACTAACTAAAATATTTGGGAAAAGACCCAAAGAAATATTAAAACGATTAGCAAAAAATCAAACAAAAAATAAAATTTTTAAAGAAACAGGTCATACTGTCGGAGTAAGTAGTGCTTCTTTTAACGTAAATGAAGGGGAAATCTTTGTTATTATGGGTCTATCGGGAAGCGGAAAATCAACCTTGATTCGATGTTTAAACATGTTGAATAAACCTACTTCTGGGGATGTTTATGTAGATGGTGAAAATATTGTTAAATATAACCGTAAGCAATTGAGAGAATTTAGACAGAAAAAGGCAACCATGGTATTCCAGGGTTTCGGACTTTTTAACCACCGAACCGTAATTGGAAATGTGGAGTATGGTTTGGAGGTTAGGGGAATGGATAAAGAAGAAAGGCATAAAATTGCTAAAGAAACTATTGATTCTGTTGGATTATCCGGATGGGAAGATAAGTATATTACTGAATTAAGCGGAGGAATGCAGCAGAGAGTCGGTTTGGCTCGGGCTTTAGCGAATAATCCGGATATCCTATTAATGGATGAACCTTTTAGTGCTTT
>JAHJOY010000323.1 GCA_018819665.1 bacterium | reverse complement strand
TACCAGTTCAGGTGCATATAAAGATAGCCTGCGAAGTGGTTGGAAATTGAGCAATCTTTATTTAACCGATCAGAGACTATTTCTTTGGAATTCGACCAGGACTTTGTTGCAAATTCCTCTTGAAAATATAACTGGCATTAGCATTCAACTGAAATATTTTATATTAAGGAGAAAAGATGCCCTTTGTATTTCTTATCAAAATCTAACCAATAAAGGTCTTTCCCAGGTCTGGATTATGGTAGAAGATGTACATAAATTGAAAAAGAAGATATATGAAAAAAGCTTATTAAAAATAGATCAAGAAGGGATAGATAAAATTATCAAAGAGTTAGATGCCGAGAGCCAAAGTATACTTTTATTTATTTGGGAAAATAGACATGCTACTATTAATGAACTATTTTCTTTGTATAATGCACCTAATCATATGGAAGTTCTTCACAGGATAAGAAATATTATTAATCCGGTTAGCCAGAAGGTGATAGGTTTTCCGGTTTTAGTATTTGAAAGAAGTAAAATTGATGAATCCACCGGAGAGAAAATATTGTTTAGTTGGTGGGTTATTGGGGGAGGTAAATTAAAAGAAGAACAAGATGAGGTGGCACTGTTAGATATCTTTGATGAAGGAGACTATTTAAATGTCATAATAGAATTAAAAAGCGCCCAAGAAAAAGACATATTATTAAGAGTAGATGAAGATAAACTTACTATGTCTTGTAAAACTTTGGAAGCGAAACATTATGAACAGGTTTTTCTTCCCTCAAAAATTGACAAAAAAAGTGTTATTAGAAAATATCATAATAATATTTTAGAAGTAAGATTACAGAAATTAAAAAACGAAAAACAAGGACTGGAGGTTAGACACTAATGACAAAAGCCGAGCAGAAAATCAATTGTCCTATATTTTTAAAGAGAGAATGGACTATTAAACAATTAACCCGTGATATTAATGAAGTAAAATCAATCTCTGATAAAGCTGATAGGGCGATGCATCTTAAAAATGAGGTAGAAATGCTTCTTTCTTGTGAGAAATATGACCAAAAAAGTGAAGATTGTAAAAATTGCCAAACTATATCTAAACTGCGTAAACAAACAGCAGAACTTCTATTGAAAGTAAAAGAATTAGGAGGAAAATGATGCGTAAATTGATATATGTTCCTATCATACATATGAGTGCTGATATGGGGAGTATTGCTAAAAATGTTGAGGAAAAGGGTGTTACATCTTTTGGAGAAGAATTCTGGAAAGGACATAGAGAGACTATATCAGGTTTTTGGGATGCTGTATCACATTATTTTGATTTTATAGATATGGATACACGCAACAAAAAAAATATGAAAATATACCAAGATGGGATGATAGCAGAAAGGGAGGTGGCTCAGAGAATAGTTGAAGAAGGTATAAAATCAGGTAGTAAAAATTATGAATTAGTGTTGAGATTAGTAAATCGGGGAGCTGTTTTAGTTAAGACAGAGGAATTTAAATTGGTGAAAGAAGAATTAGATAGATTGCTGGCTATCACCAAAGCAAAATCAACCTCGAAGAAATTATTTGCATTTATAAAATATAAGTTCATCAAAAATAGACTTTTAAAAAAAAGAGATGAATTTATTTCTAAAAGAATAGACAAGACCTTAAAGGATGATGAGGTAGGCATCCTTTTTCTTGGCGCCTATCATAATATAAAAAAGAAACTTCCCGCAGATATTCAAATTATTGAATTAAAAGATAGGGAAAAGGTAGTGGAATATCAGAAATTAGTGCCTTTTTACAATAAGAAAAAAGAGCGGTTTGAAGAATTAGGCAGATATCTTATTTCGCCGATAAAGGTGTAGCAGATAAATAATTTTTTTAAAAAAGAAGGATTATTATAAGCTTATGTAGTATATAAAATATAGCTTTCAAACACATTTTTAGGTGAGGTAACGGGTATAGCAAAAAAAAGAATAATTTACTTAGATGTTGAAAAAAGTAAATTATCCTAAAGGATAAGACACAAAGTTATGGGTCTAAATCACGTTAGTGATATGACTGCCAGACTACCAACATTTTATTTTAAAAAGTTGGTAGTTTTTTATTTTTATTCATAAATACATATTTTGTTAATATTATGTTTATTAAAAGGAACAACGGTAAAAATAAATAATGAAAATTCAAAAAAAATTACAAATAATCGCGTTATCATTTTTAATAGCTGTAAGTGTGACCTGTATCTTAATTAGTAGAAATATATCCACTAACATCATCAAAGAACAGATTACCAATAATCTAATCAATACCGCTCAATCCAGGGCAGAACACATCAAAACCTTTCTTGATTTAGAAAAAGAAACGGTTAAACAATCATCTGAGAGCATAGTTTTCAGAGAGCTTTTATTATCCACAGAGGAAGAAGAAAGTTATCCAGTAAAATTTAATAAGGTTATGCAGAGGTTACAAAATACTGCCCAGGTGGGAGAATATACTTACGACAGCTTTGTCTTGGATACAAAAGGTACTGTTATTGCCTCCAGTTATGAAGAAGATATAGGGCAAGACAAGAGTAATGACACTTATTTTTTAGGAGGGAAAGAAGATGTCTTTATTAAAGGTGTTTATATCTCTTCCCATAAACAAAGAAAGACCCTTGCTTTTTCAGCTCCTATTTTGGATGAAGATAATAAATTGTTAGGGGTAATAGTATTTAGAGTATCTGCTGAACCATTATTTAAAATAACCACAAACCATAGCGGCTTAGGAGAGACCGGAGAAGCCTACCTGGTAAATAAAGATGGTTACATGATTACCCCCTCTCGCTTTATCGATGAGGTTATTCTCAAGCAGAAGGTTGACCTAAAAGACATTGAAGTACCAAGCCTAGCTGAACCTCCCGATACTTCGCCAAAAGAAGAAGTAGATATTATTAAGGATTATCGAGGGATAGAGGTCTTAAGTGTACATACCCATATCCCCGAGATGAACTGGCATCTAATCGCCGAGATAGATGTCGAAGAGGCTTTTGCTCCAGTTACTAAGCTCACCCAAACCCTTATTTTAGTATTTGTTATCATCCTTTTATTCAGCATACTTATCTCCAGTTTTACCTCAAGGACTATTACCAGACCACTTAGAAGATTATATGAGGGTATTAAAGAGATAATGAAAGGAAACTTAAACTACAAAGTTAGCAATACCTCTACTGATGAAGTGGGACAATTATCCCGAGCCTTTGACGAGATGACTGTTAACTTGAAAAAATCAAGAGAAGAGCTGGAAGAATATAGTAGAAATTTGGAGAAAAAGGTAAAAGAAAGAACCAGGGATTTAGAGATAGACATAGAGAAAAGGAAGAAAACGGAAAAAGAGTTAGATAAAAGTCAGCAAGAATTTGCCAGCCTCTTTACAGGCAATCCTGAAGCTTTAGTCTATATAGATGAGAAGTCCAATATTTTAGATATAAACTCTCGTTTTACCCAACTTTTTGGTTACTCCTTAAAAGAAATTAAAGGTAAAAACATAAATAGTGAATTGATTCACCCCTCTGTTGAAAGTATAGAAGAAGGAAAGATTTTAGAAAAAATAGTCTTATCCAAGGGATATGTTAGTAGGAGGAAAATCAGAAGGAAGAAAGACGGTACTTTATTCCCGGTGTCCATATCTGCCTCTCCGATCATGATAAATAACCAGGTAAAAGGTATTTTAGGATTATATGAGGACATCACCGAGCAGGTGCAAAATGAAGAAAGACTGCAAGATTATCTAAAAGAGATCAAGAAAGATAGAAAAAATCTAAAAAGATTGTCGAAAAAGCTCATCAACACTCAAGAAGAAGAACGCCGGAAAATCTCCGAGACAATTCATGATGATATAGGACAGAACATTACGGCAATAAAGATAAACATTTCAGTTATCGAGGAAGCAATAAAATCACATGCTTTCCATAAGTTCAAGGAAAGACTGTTAGAGACAAAATCACAGCTCGAGCAGGTATTTGAGCAATTACGCAAATTAAATATTGATCTACGCTCACCTTTATTAAGAGATCTTGGTCTGGTACCAGCATTGAGCGCTTATGTGAACAGTTATAAAAAAAGAGAAAACATCGATATTGACTTTGAAGTAATTAATTTGAAAAAGAGACTAAATAAAGAAATAGAAATAGTTATCTTTAGAATTGTCCAGGAAGCCTTTACAAACATATCCAAACATGCCTGTGCCGACAATATATATCTACGTCTGGAGAATAAGAAATCCAAAGTTTGTGTTTTAATTAAAGATAATGGTAAAGGCTTTAACACCAAGAATGTTAGCGACTTAGAAGAATTAAGTAACGGGCTGGGTTTAATAGAAATGAGAGAAAGAATAGAGACTATTGGGGGTAATTTAGACATCAAATCGAGCTTAAGGAAAGGAACGCAATTGTTAATAGAAATGCCCGTTGCATTGCAATTGTCACTAGAAATACCTGTTGGATTGGGGGGATGAATTATTAGTAAAATAAGATTAATGATAGTCGATGATCATACCATTGTTCGCAAGGGAATTCGTTCTCTTTTGGAAAATAATGAAAAAATAGAAATAGTAGGGGAAGCCAAAAATGGGAATGAAGCCATTGATAAGTTTAGACAAGTAATTCCTGATATTGTGTTGATGGATATTGCCATGCCTATTCTTAATGGTATGGAGGCTACCCGCCAAATCAAGAAGCAATTTCCTGAGGTTAAGGTTCTGATTTTGAGTATGTACAATAATGAGGAGTACATTATGAATTGCTTGGAGTTTGGAGCCTCAGGATATATGAACAAGCAAACATCACCTGAAGATTTGATCTTGGCCATCAATACCGTTTACAAAGGCGAGTATTTTGTTAGTCCATCGTTTTCCAAGGAAGTTATTAAAAAATACATTGAGATAATCAAAGATATAGATAAGAAAGCCAATTATAAAGAACTTACTAACCGCGAAAGAGAGATATTGCAACTGATTGCTGAGAGTTACTCAAACAAAGAGATCGCTAAACTACTGTATATCAGTGTAAAAACAGTTGAGACCCACAGAACCCATTTAATGGATAAACTCGATATACACAACTCGGTGGAGTTGACCAAATACGCTATCCGTAAGGGAATCATAAGCATTGATAATTGATAATTTATAGAGAGATAGTTTTCCTATTGAGTGTTAGTGAGAACATGACCGCTTTTGAACCATAGAGCCCGCTGAGAAATCTAAAAAGTAAACAAAATGGTAATGTAGGGGCACGATGCATCGTGCCCACAGTAAACGGAAATAATATAAAGACAG
>JAHJOY010000034.1 GCA_018819665.1 bacterium | reverse complement strand
TCGTATATCGTGAAAAAGAAAATAGCGGATAGCGTTTAGCGTAGAGCGTATAGTAGAGAAAAAGAAAAAAGTAGGGGGCGGATGACTCCGCCCCCTACATGTGCGCCTGGCAGGAACGATAACTTGGCAGTAATAAGCATTTCATTTGAAAGCAGATATGAATATTAAAGAAGAAATAAAAGAACAATTAAATAAAAGAACTCTATTGCTCGATGGAGCGATGGGTACTATGCTTCAATTATATGGTCTTAAGTCGGGAGAGTGCTCTGAAGGATGGAATATATCTCATTCTCAAGTAGTGCAAAAAATTCATCAAGAATATATAAAGGCTGGAGCGGATATAATACTGACTAATACTTTTGGTGCTAATAGAATTAAATTAAGAAGTTTTGGTAGAGAAACTAATATTCTAAAAATAAATGAAATAGCAGTAAATATAGCTAAAGATGCAATAGATAAAGAAAGAAGTTTGGAAAAAAGAATATTTATTGCCGGTTCTCTAGGGCCTACGGGGAAGATCTTAGAACCATATGGAGATTTAAAAGTAAGTGAGGTTTATAAAAACTATAAAGAACAGACAGTTATTTTGGAGAAAGCAGGTGTAGATTTAATAATTTTAGAAACTTTTTATGATCTTGAAGAAATAAAAACTGCACTAAAGGCAGTGAAAGAAAACTCTGATTTAATGGTGATTGCTTCGATGACTTTTGATAAAAATTTAAAGACTATATATGGAGTTGACCCGGAAAGAGCAGTGATAGTTCTTGAAAATGAAGGAGTAGATGGGGTAGGGGCTAATTGTGGGACCGGTCCGGAAGTTTTATATAAAGTCTTGAAAATAATGAAGAAGGTAAGCAAGACTTATTTAATGGTTGAGCCTAATGCGGGGATGCCTGAATTGGTTAAAGATAAAGTAGTATATCCCGCATCGCCAAAAATAATGGCTGATTATACTGAAAAATTTGTTAAATTAGGATTAAATTTAATTGGTGGTTGTTGTGGTACTACACCCTTACATATTAAGGCAATGTCGGATAAAATAAAAAATTAATTGTAATAATTGTTACTCCAACGATCAGATATGCAATAAATGTAATATTTAATAAGGGAAGAAAAAAATTCATCAAATCCCAATAATTGTTAGCCAAAATTTGACAAAGTTTATAAATGATGATAAAATTTCGAAAAATTGAATATGTCTGCAGAAGTGTGTCTAGGGTTCCGTCTAATTAATTATTAGAGTCTGGACCAAGCGTCACAAGGTATCTAATCGATACTACACTTTTAGGATAAAAGCCTGAGAGATAGGTTCTGTTAATATTATTTTATTACCTATTTTTCAGGCTTTTTTATAAGTAAAAGTGTTTAATGCTTTAATTAAATAAAGAAATAAAGAAAAATATTTATCTTAATGGATAGCATGGAGAATTATGAATAATTTAGATTATGAAGATTATTTAAAAACATTAAACAAAATAAGTAGAGCTATAACTTCTGACCTTTACCTTGAGGACATATTAAAGCTTATCGTAACTTTAACTGCCAATGTGATGAAAGCAAAGGTTTGTAATGTGTGGTTAATAGATGAAAAAAAGCAAGAATTTAATATTATGGCTACTCAATCGATGCATCAGGAATATCTGAACAAAAAAACCATAAAATTAAATGAAGGCATAGTAGGATTGGTAGCTAGAGAAAAAAAACCAAAGATAATTTTTGATGTATTAAAAGAGGAACAATACAAAGAAAAAAAACTTGCCAGGAAAGAAGGTTTGGTTTCTATGGCAAGCATCCCTATGATGGTAAAAGATAAAGTTATTGGCGTACTTAATGTTTATACAAATAAGCCTTATGAATTTACCAAAGCCGAGATTACTCTTTTAAGTACCATTGCCAATCAGGCAGCAGTAGCTATTGAAAAAACTGAATTAATAGTTAGGACTAAAATAATTCAGGAAGAATTAGATACCAGAAAAAAAACAGAGAGAGCAAAAGGAATATTAATGGAAGAAAGGAATATAAATGAAAGTGAGGCTTTTTCTTTAATCAGAAAATCTAGTATGAATAAACGAATCTCTATGAAGGAGATTGCCGAAGCCATAATACTTTCTTATGAAATTCGGCAAATAAAATGAATTAAATGATATTAAAACATTAACGGTTTAAGTTTCTACAAGGGAGTAGAATAAACGGCAAAGAAGCCTAATTATTTCAACAAGGCCAAAGAAGTCCTTTTTTGACAATGTTTGTCTTAAGAGGGCTTCTTATTTTTTTTATGGGTAGGCCTTCGTATTGAAGCAACAAAGAGAAAACAGGAGGTGGTAATGTAAAAACATTTATGGGAATCCAAGAAATTCTACTATTTAGGAGGGAAAATAACAATGACAAATCAAATGGATGCTCTTGAAGTAGCTCAGCTGCAGTTAGAAAAGGCTGCTTCTAAAATGAATTTAGATCCTAATATTTTGACTCAACTCAAGGAGCCAGAGAGAGTTTTAATAGTCTCTATTCCGGTAAAGATGGATAATGGGGTGGTGAAAGTATTTACCGGTTTTAGATCACAATATAATACTGCTCGAGGACCAGCAAAAGGTGGAGTAAGATATCATCCTGATGTTAGTTTGGATGAAATGAAAGCTCTTTCTGCCTGGATGACCTGGAAGTGTGCTGTTGCGGGAATTCCCTATGGTGGAGCCAAGGGAGGAGTAATTTGTAATCCAAAAGAAATGTCAGAGGGGGAACTAGAAAGGCTTTCCCGAAGATATATCTATGAAATTTCATCTATTATCGGTCCTAAAAAAGATATTCCTGCACCCGATGTTTATACTACCCCCAAGATTATGGGTTGGTATATAGATACATATAATAAACTTACTGGAGAAGCAAGTTTTTCCACTATAACCGGGAAGCCTTTAGAATTATGGGGTTCAGAGGGTAGAAAAGAAGCTACTGCTCGTGGTTTATCTTATACGGTAGAACTCGCTGCAAAAAAGCTAAATATTAATCCCTTAGAGGCCACAGTAGTAATTCAAGGGTATGGGAATGCCGGTTCAATCTCTGCTAAATTACTTAATGAACAGGGATATAAAATTATCGGGGTTAGTGATTCTAAAGGTGGAGCCTATAATCCTCAAGGGATTGATCCATCAGAAATATTAGATTATAAAACTAAAACAAGTACGGTTAAAGGTTTTCCGAAAGCAGAATTCATTTCCAATAAAGATTTATTAGAAATAGAATGTGATGTTTTAGTGCCGGCAGCTTTGGAAGGAGTAATAACTGAGAAAAACGCGAATAATATAAAAGCAAAAATAATAGCTGAAGCTGCAAATGGACCTACCACTCCGGGAGCAGATGAAATATTATACCAGAGAGGAGTTTTTATGATCCCCGATATTTTAGCTAATGCTGGTGGTGTTACTGTATCTTATTTTGAATGGATACAAGGTCTTTATGGCTATTTCTGGGATGAAGAAAGGGTGAATAGAAGATTAAAAAAGCTAATGGTAAGGGCATTTAATGAAGTATTAAAGCTTGCTCAAAGGGAGAAAATAGATAATCGGACTGCAGCATATATATATGCTGTATCACAGGTAGCGGAAGCAATGAAAGCGCGAGGAATCTGGCCTTAAATTTTTAGGTTAATCTATTTATTAAGTAAAGTCTAATCAGGTTAAAGGAGGGTGAGCAGATGGCGACAGTAGAATTTAGTAATCGTACTAATCTTATAGAACAGGCTGTATATAAATATAGTCTTCAGGATGTAGCAGAACCAAATCTTTACCGGGAGATAATGCCCTATAAAGAGATACCTAAGGTAACTTTCAATCATAGACATGTTCCTATGGTTGTTCCTGATGAAATCTGGATTACTGATACGACCTTTAGAGATGGGCAGCAGTCTCGGTCTCCTTATACGGTGGATCAGATGCTGAGAATTTTCGATTTTCTTCATGAACTTGATAATGAATCTGGGGTAATAAGACAGACAGAATTTTTTATCTATTCCAAAAGAGATAGAGAAGCTGTAGAAAAATGTCTAAGCAGAGGATACCTGTATCCTGAAGTGACAACCTGGATAAGGGCTAAGGAAGAGGATTTTAAGTTGGTTAAGGAGATGGGCATAAAAGAGACAGGGATATTAGTCCCTTGTTCTGATTATCATATATTTAAAAAGCTTAATCTTGGTCGGAAACAGGCAGTAGAAATGTATATTTCTATTGTGAAATTAGCCCTGGAGAATGGGATAATTCCTAGGTGTCATTTTGAAGATATTACCAGGGCAGATTTTTATGGTTTTGTTGTTCCGTTTGCGAATGAGCTTATGAAACTTTCCAGACAAACGAAAATGCCTATCAAGATAAGGGCTTGTGATACTTTAGGTTTAGGCGTTTCTTACCCGGGAGCAGCTTTACCGCGATGTGTGCAAGGCATTATATATGGACTTAGACATTATGCTGAGGTGCCTTCAGAATGGATCGAGTGGCATGGGCATAATGATTTTTATAAAGTTGTAACCAATTCCACTACAGCCTGGCTTTATGGTGCCTCAGCTGTGAATACCTCTATTTTAGGAATAGGTGAAAGAACGGGAAATTGCCCTCTGGAAGCAATGGTTATTGAATATGCTCAACTTAGAGGGACGACAAAAAATATGAAATTGGAAGTCATAACTGAGATAGCTAATTACTTCGAGAGGGAAATTAAATATCAAATACCGTCTCGAACTCCTTTTGTAGGGGATGCTTTTAATAAAACCAGAGCAGGAATTCATGCGGATGGAATATTAAAGGATGAAGAAATTTATAATATATTTGATACAGAAAGGATATTGAATAGACCTGTGGTAGTAACAGTTGGTTCGCATTCAGGGCTGGCTGGGATTGCTGTTTGGATGAATAAATATTTTAAATTAGAAGGGGAAAGAAGAAAAAACAAAAGAGATCCGATAGTTTTAAAGTTAAAGGAATACATCGACAAAGAATATGCAAAAGGTAGGGTAACTAGTTTTAGTGATGAAGAACTGGAATATTTAATAACTTTCTCCATTGAAGGAAGAGGACAGGGTAAAGGAGGTTTTTAAGTTGCAATTGACGGTTGCACAAAAGATAATAAGTGAGCATTTGGTAAGCGGAAAGATGATTTCAGGAGAAGAAATAATAATAAGTATTGATCAGACACTTACTCAGGATGCTACCGGAACGATGGCCTATCTTGAATTTGAAGCATTAGGAGTTGACAGGGTAAAGACAAAAAAGTCTGTAGCATATATTGATCACAATACTCTTCAAGCAGGACCTGAAAATGCTGATGACCATCTTTATATCCAGACAGTGGCGAAGAAGTATGGGATATATTATTCAAAACCAGGTAATGGCATATGTCATCAGGTTCATTTAGAAAGGTTTGCAATTCCAGGACAGACGCTTTTAGGCTCTGACAGTCACACCTCCACTGCTGGTGGTATGGGAATGCTGGCTATAGGAGCAGGTGGAGTTGATGTGGCGGTAGCTATGGCCCAGGGAGAATATCATTTTACAATGCCCAGGATAGTAAAAGTTAATCTTATAGGGAAATTGAATCCGTGGGTTTCGGCAAAAGATATTATACTCGAGCTTTTAAGAAGAGTAACTGTTAAGGGCGGAGTTGGCAAGATATTTGAGTATACTGGTGAGGGTGTAAAGAGCTTATCTATTCCTCAAAGAGCAACAATCACTAATATGGGGGCTGAATTAGGAGCAACGACTTCTATATTTCCGAGTGATGAAATTACCTTTAATTTTTTAAAAGCTCAAAAAAGAGAGAAGGATTTTTTCGAAATAAAAGCTGATGATGGGGCAATTTACGATGAAGAAATAGAGATAAATCTTTCCCAATTAGAACCTCTGGCAGCCTGTCCTCATAGCCCGGATAAGGTAGTGCCTGTATCCTCCTTAAAAGGGCTTAAGGTTAATCAGGTAGTTATAGGCAGCTGTACAAATTCTTCTTATGGCGATTTGGTAAGGGTGGCAAGAATTCTCGAAGATAAAACTATAGCAGAACATGTTTCTTTGGCAGTAGCGCCGGGATCAAAACAGGTTCTGTCTATGCTTGCTCAAAATGGAATTTTGGCATCGTTAATTATGTCAGGAGCAAGAATTCTTGAGTGTGCCTGTGGTCCCTGTATTGGTATGGGACAATCTCCGTCAACAAATAGCGTGTCTTTAAGAACTTTTAATCGGAATTTTAAAGGGAGATCAGGTACACTCTCGGCAAAAGTTTACTTAGTAAGTCCCGAAGTTGCTGCGGCATCAGCAATTACCGGTTATCTTACTGACCCAAGAGAATTCGGATTAAAAGATTATATTGAAATTAAAATGCCTAAAACATTTTTAATTAACGATAATATGATTTTAACACCAGTTAATAATTACGAAGAGGTCGAAATAATAAGAGGACCTAATATAAAACCGTTTCCGTTAGGTAAACCCTTAAGTCCGGAGGTTCAAGGAAAAGTTTTAACAAAAGTAGGGGATAATATCACTACAGATCATATAATGCCTTCAAATGCAAAACTTCTTCCTTATAGATCAAATATACCTTATCTTTCTAATTATTGTTTGACTCCTTGCGATAGGGATTTTCCGAAGAAAGCAAGAGAAAACAGAGGTGGCTTTATTATTGGGGGCATAAATTATGGACAAGGATCAAGTCGAGAACATGCTGCTCTCGTCCCTCTGTATTTGGGAATAAAAGCTGTTTTGGCAAAATCATTTGCGAGAATACACCAGGCGAACCTTGTAAATAATGGAATAATACCTTTGGTATTTGAAAATCCAAAAGATTATGATGATATAGAAGAAATAGACGAACTTTTAATAGAAGATGCCATTTCCCAGGTCAAGAGCAGAACGATTAAGCTTAAAAATTTGACCAAGGACAAAGAATATAAGATGATTTTAGATATTACTCTCCGACAGAGAGAGATGATAATTCAGGGAGGTCTTTTAAATCTAATAAGATCTAAAGGAAAAGGAAAAGAATAATTATATTGGTAGGAGGTAACTTAATTGACTTGTAATATTACCTTAATTCCGGGAGATGGAATTGGGCCGGAGGTTATCAAGGCGGCTCGAATAGTTTTAGAAGCAAGCGGCGTGAAAATTAATTGGGAAATTGTGGAAGCTGGTGAAGAAGTTATTCAAAAATTTGGTACACCTCTTCCTAATTATGTGATTGATAGCATTAAAAAAAATAAAGTAGCCCTAAAAGGACCCATAACTACTCCTATAGGTACCGGCTTTAGAAGTGTTAATGTAGCATTAAGACAGACGTTAGAATTATATGCAAATATTAGACCAGTAAAATCATATAAAGGTGTACCCTCTCGATATTCGGATATTGATTTAGTGATAGTTAGAGAGAATACAGAGGACTTATACGCCGGGATAGAGCATAAGATAGGAGAAGATGCTGCTGAAAGTATAAAGATTATAACTAGGAAAGCTAGCGAGAGAATAGCCAGGTTTGCTTTTAAATTAACTAGGAGGGAAAAAAGAAAAAAAGTCACCGTGGTACATAAGGCAAATATAATGAAATATACAGATGGGCTTTTTTTAGAGTGCGTTAGGAAGGTATCTCAAGAGTATCCAGAGATAGTTTTTGAGGAAATGATAGTAGATGCAATGAGTATGAAATTAGTTCAGGTACCCAATAACTATGATGTCTTAGTTATGCCCAATCTTTATGGAGACATACTTTCTGACTTAGCTGCAGGGCTGGTTGGTGGTCTTGGAGTGGTACCAGGGGCTAATATAGGAGACAAAGAGGCAGTATTTGAACCAGTACATGGGTCTGCACCAAAACATAAAGGGAAATTTGTTGCTAATCCTACTGCTACTATATTAGCAGGAGTGATGATGTTAAAGTATTTGGGGGAAAGTAAGGCAGCAGATAGAGTAGAAAAAGCTGTAGTAAAAGTATTAGAGGAAGGAAAATATTTAACTCGCGATCTCGGTGGTAACACCGGGACAGTAGAATATGCTAAAGCGGTTATGGATGCTATGGAATAAATATGACCGAATAGATTTATACAATAATGTTATCACAAATACAGTATTTATGACATCTTTTGGCAAAAGTGTACCAGTTCAGCAATTAGCTGATTATTTTAGTTTTACTCCTGAGAAAATCACCCAAAAAATCATTAAACTTTGTTATGGGACGGTGAGATGAAATAATCAGCCGAACAGAACATCGATTTTGTTGAAAAAAATTGTTAGTTAAATTTTATTGTTAGTTAAATTTTATTTGACATTTAAAATTAATTGTTGTAAGCTATGTTTTAAATAGAAAAGTAAAACTTGAAGGAAAAAGTAGGTAGACTAAAATTGCTAAAAGAGAGCCAATGGTTGGTGTGAATTGGTAGCTTAAGTTTGTCGAAAATCTCACCTTCAAATATCATAGGTGAAATTCCAAAGTAGCCTATGACGCTAAAAGCGTTATACATAATCTAATGAGAGTAAAGATATTTATTATCTTTACTGAATTAGGGTGGTACCACGAATAACTTTCGTCCCTATTTTAGTATTTATGGGCTAGGATAAAGAGCGGAAGTTTTTTGCTTTTTGGGAGTATGCCTAGGGTTCCGTCTAATCAATTGTGATTAGAGTCTGGACCAAGTGGCATAAGATGCTAATACTAAAAGTATTAGTGTTACACCGTGGGTATAAAAGACCCCAGCGGATAGGTCCCTTTTGTTTAATCAACAGAATGGATTTATTTGCTGGGGTCTTTTTATATATAAAAATAAGAAATTAAAAGTAGGAGAAGAATTATGCGTAGTGATGTAATAAAAAAAGGTTTGGCCAGGGCGCCCCATCGTTCTCTGCTTAAGGCATTAGGGATAACCGATGAAGAGATGAAAAGACCCTTTATCGGTGTTGCTCAAGCGGCTAATGAAATTGTCCCGGGACATCTTCATTTAAAACATATAGCTCAGGCGGCAAAGGATGGAATAAGAATGGCAGGTGGAATTCCCTTTGAATTTTCTACTATAGGGGTATGTGACGGTCTGGCTATGAATCATGAAGGAATGAAATATTCTTTACCGAGCAGAGAGTTGATAGCAGACTCTATTGAAATTATGGCCAAGGCCCATGCCTTTGATGCTTTAGTTCTTGTCCCTAATTGTGATAAAATAGTTCCGGGAATGATTATGGGTGCCCTAAGAGTGAATATACCGACTATTTTGGTAAGTGGCGGACCTATGTTAGCTGGATTTTACCAAGGGAAAAATATTGCATTGAGCAATGTTTTTGAAGCAGTAGGAAAGTTTCAAACAGGTTCTATAAGTGAGCAAGAATTAAAAGAAGTAGAAGATTATGCCTGTCCGGGTATTGGTTCATGTGCCGGTCTATATACCGCTAATTCTATGAATATTTGGGCGGAAGCTGCAGGTATAGCTCTTCCCGGTAATGGAACTATTCCAGCTGTTGATGCCCGAAGGATAAGGTTAGCCAAACATGCTGGAATGAGGATTGTGGAGTTATTAGAAAAAGATGTTAAATTATTAGATATTATTACTAAAAAATCCATAGAGAATGCGATTATTGTGGAAATGGCCTTGGGAGGTTCTTCTAATACTATGCTCCATTCTCTTGCTATAGCCTTTGAAGCAGGTATTCCTTTCGACATAGATGATTTTAACCGAATAAGAGAACAAGTTCCGCAATTGTGCAGCCTTTCTCCTGCAGGAGAATACCATATTCAAGATTTAGATAGAGCTGGAGGCATTTCGGCTCTAATCAAAGAACTGAATAAGAAAAAGATAATTAATTTAGAAGAAATTACAGTAACCGGTAAAACAGTTAGTGAGAATATTAAAAATGCTCAAATTTTAAATAACAAGATAATACGAAATATAGAAAATTCCTATAATCCCAAAGGTGGTATTGTTTTCTTAAAAGGCAATTTAGCTCCCCAGGGGGCAGTTGTAAAAAGCTCAGCAATTCATTCAGATATGCTAAGACACGAGGGTCCAGCCAGAGTATTTGAATCAGAAGAGGAAAGCACCAAAGCCATTTTAGAAGGCAAAATTAAAAAAGGAGATGTTATAGTAATCCGTTATGAAGGTCCTAAGGGCGGTCCTGGAATGAGGGAGATGTTAACTCCTACGTCGGCCATCGCTGGTATGGGATTAGATAAAGATGTAGCTTTGATTACCGATGGACGTTTTTCCGGAGCTACTCGAGGAGCATCTATCGGCCATGTTGCCCCCGAGGCAGCTGCAGGAGGACCAATAGCTATTGTTAGAGAAGGAGATATTATTAAAATTGATATACCTCAGAAAAGGTTGGACCTTAAGATAGAAGAGGAAGAGATAAAACAAAGATTAGATAAATTAAAATTACCGTCTTCTACAGCAAAATCAGGTTATCTAAAATATTATGCTAATTTTGTAGGGCCCGCTGACAAAGGAGCAGTAAGAAACATTTAAACTTTTTGGTTTTAAAGAATAGAATAATTTAAAAAAATAGGATATTTTTTGGTTGATAAAGGTTCTTTGTTTATAAGAAGTTTTTTGCTTTTTGGGAGTATGTCTAGGGTTCCGTCTAATCAATTAAGGTTAGAGTCTGGACCAAGTGGCATAAGATGCTAATACTAAAAAGTATTAGTGTTACACCGTGGGTATAAAAGACCCCAGCGGATAGGTCCCTTTTGTTTTAACTAACGAAATGGATTTATTTGCTGGGGTATTTTTATATGCAAAAACAAAAGTAAAGTTTATAAATTATCTACCAATTTGTTCCAAATTATAGGAAGGAAATGAGTCATATGAGATTAACTGGAGCGCAAATAGTAGTAGAATGTTTAAAAAAGGAAGATGTAAAAGTAATATTCGGCATCCCAGGCGGGGCAATAATGCCTCTATATGATGTACTTTATAGTGAAACCTCTATAAAACACATACTTACCAGGCATGAACAGGGGGCAGTTCATGCTGCTGACGGGTATGCCCGTGCCACCGGTAAAGTAGGTGTTTGCATAGCTACTTCCGGACCGGGAGCTACTAATTTGGTAACAGGTTTGGCTAATGCGCACCTTGATTCTATTCCTTTGGTAGCATTTACCGGCCAGGTGTCTACTAATTTAATTGGAACCGATGCTTTTCAAGAAGTAGATATCAGTGGTATTACCTTGCCAATCACAAAAAATAGTTATGTAGCAAGAGATGTAAAAGATTTGGCCAGGATTGTGCAGGAAGCTTTTTATATTGCCCGAACAGGAAGACCCGGGCCAGTATTAATAGATTTTCCCAAAGATATCCAATTAGCGCAAACTGAGTTTAAATACCCTGAAAGTGTTAGTCTAAATGGTTATAAACCAACTTTTAGTGGAAACGTTAAACAAATTAAAGCAGCAGCACAAGAAATAAAAAATGCAAAAAAGCCGGTTATTTATGCAGGAGGAGGAGTAATTTCCTCTAATGCTTCTTCGGAATTAAGAGATTTGGCTCTTAAAACTAATATCCCGGTTACTACAACTTTAATGGGTTTAGGTTCTTTTCCCGAAACTCACTCTCTATCTTTGGGAATGTTGGGTATGCATGGCACTCCTTGCGCAAATTATGCTGTTAGTGCTGCGGATTTAATTATTGGTTTGGGAGTAAGATTTGACGATCGAATTACCGGAAAGTTAGATGAATTTGCTTTGAAAGCCAAGATAATTCATATTGATATTGATCCGGCTGAAGTAGGGAAAAATATTTTGGTAGATATTCCCATTATAGGTGATATCAAGAATATATTAGAAAAATTAAATAAAT
>JAHJOY010000322.1 GCA_018819665.1 bacterium | reverse complement strand
TAATATTGATATTTATAATGAAAGTATTATTCCTGCATCAAGCGCGAATTGACAAAATGATATATTTCTTTAAAATTTACTGCCTTAGATAGTAGTAATTTTAGGATATATTATTATAGTCGTGGTTAGATAGTAATTAGTTTGAAATTGAAGCCCAACTAATTAACCAAGTAGCTAACTAACTAACCATCTAACTAATTTTCTACTCGATATAAATAGTTTTCTTGCAATTAAATATTTATTTACGTAGAATAAATATATTAACTGGAGGAAAAATAATTTTTTAACTTTAGGGCCTGAAGGAGATGTAATTTGAAAATATCTGTTTCTCAAGAGAATTTAAATACCATATTTGGAATATTGGCCATATTATTTTGGGGGACTACTATCGCCTTTTCGCGAAGCTTAACAGAACAGTTAGGACCTTTGACCGCTGCTTCCTGGATATATTTGCTGAGCGGTATCTGGGGTTGTGTTTATCTTATTAGTAAACCCGGTAGAATTAAAAAAACCTTCCAGCTTCCTATTTTATACTTAATCGGTTGCGGAGCTTTATTTGTTATTTATACGGTATCTCTTTATCTGGCTGTAGGTTTAGCCTTTAGCCGTGAACAGGTTATTGAAGTAAGTATTATCAATTATCTATGGCCAGGCTTAACCCTGGTATTTTCCCTTCCTATTTTACACAAGAAGGGGAAAATAACTTTAATCCCCGGGATGGTTCTAGCTTTTAGCGGTTTTTACCTGGCTACAGTGGAAAGTGGAATGTTTTCCTGGGAGGTATTCAAAGGGAATTTTCAAGTAAATTATCTTCCTTATTTATTAGCTTTTGTGGCTGCTGCTTCCTGGGGGCTTTATTCTAATTTAGTTCGCCGCTGGGCTGGTCATACCGGAGGTGGAGCCGTACCCCTCTTCCTCTTGGTTACCGGATTAATCTTAACTACAATAAGATTTATATTCCCTGAAGAATCTTCCTGGACGGCACGCATAGTAGCGGAGCTTTTATATATGTCTATCTTCCCTACCTTTTTAGCTTATTTCTTCTGGGATAGGGCTATGCGGAAAGGCAAAATTATTTTGGTTGCCTCTCTTTCCTATTTTACCCCCTTGCTTTCTATAATTATCAGTTCTTTATATCTGCAGGTGGCAGTAAAGGCCAATCTCTGGATAGCCTGCGGTTTGGTTATTGTAGGAGCTGTTATCTGCAAATTTTCCATTATTGATAAAACCAAAAAAGAACCTTAAGCAAGGGCGTATGCAATACGCCCCTACAATAATAGATTCCCGCTTTCGCGGGAATGACATAAATAATGAACCGGGTCGGATAAATCCGACCCCTACCTAGACAGGTGGGCCTGTCCTATTACCCCTTTTAAGTTTAATTAAATTAATGATCCTATCCATAGCGCTGTCTGTTAGATTATTTTTTTTGAAAAAAGAAGGATTTTAAGATATTATAGAGTATAAATACAATAAGAAGAAATCAAAATTTGAGGAGCAGAGATGGAATTGAAAATATCTGAAGATTTCAAAAAATTGATAGTCGATACCGGGCGAGAATTATATAAGCAGAGTTTAACCATCGGGACCTGGGGGAATATTAGCCTTCTGGACCCGGAAACCGATTTAGTATATATTAAACCGAGTGGAATGGATTATAATGAAATTAACCTCGATGATATCATTGTGGTTGATAAGAAAGGAAAAATAATTGAGGGATTTAGAAAACCATCTATTGAGATGCCTATGCATCTTTCTATATATGATGCCAGGAAGGATGTAGGAGCAATAGTTCACTATCATCCCATTTATTCGAGCGTGTTAGCAGTAACGGGGCTCAGTCTTCCGGGAATTTGTGAAGATTTTGTTCAGATAGTGGGTGAAAAAGTTTTATGTGCGAAATATGCTTTACCCGGTTCAGATGAGTTAGCTGAGAACGCAGTTGCCAGTTTAGGAAATAGGAAGGCAGTTTTTCTTCTAAATCACGGGGCTCTCTGCGTGGGGAAAGATATGAAAGAGGCAATGAAGGTTTGCTACGTGGTTGAAAAAACAGCTCATATTTATATTTTGAGTAAAAATGTAGGAAAGTGTAGAATAATTCCTGAAGAAGATATTAAGATAATGCAAGATTTCGCCAAAAATTCTTATGGAAAACAGTAAAACAAGTTGAGGTAATAATTTAAAAAGAAGAATAAAATTATTTTTTGATTTTCAGAGGATGGACAATATGGAAGATAGCGAAAAAACTAAAGAACAACTTATCAATGAATTAGCGAAATTACGTCAGCAGATTACTAAATTAAAGGAATCTGAAATTAAACGTAAGAAAGCAGAAGAAGACTTAAAGAAAAGCCAGCAGGAATTTGCAAGTCTTTTTAAAAATAGTCCGGAGGCTTTAGTATATACAGATGAGAAGGGTAATATTTTAGACATAAACCCTAATTTTACTGCACTTTTTGGATATACTTTAAAGAAGATTAAAGGTAGAAATATAGATGAAAGAATGATTATTCCTCCTGATAAGATGAAAGAAGCAAAGAAGTTAACTAGCGAGGCATTAAAGAAAGATTTTTATTTTGAGACTGTGAGAAAGAAGAAAAACGGAACCCTATTCCCCGTAGCTATCTCTGGATCTCGAGTGATAATCGGTGGTCGATTTAAAGGACTTATTGCGTCATATCGGGATATTACTGAACGCCAGAAGATGATAGATGATTTAAAAAATAGTGAAGAAAAATATCGTAGTCTCTACGAGAATATGCCGGGGGTCTACTATCGTGCTGATAGAGAAGGGAATATGCTAATGGTAAATCTTCCCGGAGCCAAATTGCTGGGTTATAACTCTCCCGAAGAGATTATAGGGAAAAATCTGGCTAAGGATTTATATTATATTCCTGAAGATAGAAAGATATTTTTAGAAGAACTTAAAAAGAGAAAAGGAATTATCAAAAACTATGTTGTAAGCCTAAAAAGAAGAGATGGCACCCCGGTTACTGTCTCCACTTCCAGTCATTACTATTATGACAAAGAAAGAAATATTGCTGGAGTGGAAGGTATCTTTGTGGATATTACTGAACGCAAACAAAATGAAAAACTACAAGAGGTTTTATACAATATCTCTAAAGCTGCCAATTCCCCCATCTCTCTTAATCAGCTTTATAAGACTATCCATCAAGAATTAGGTACCATCATCGATACTACCAATTTCTATATCGCTTTAGTGGATGAGAAAGAAGACAAGATTTTCTTTCCCTACCATGTCGATGAGAAAGATGATGATTTCCCCATTTTGAAGTTTAATACTACCAATACCCTTACTACTTATGTTATAAAAACAGGGAGACCTCTTTTTAATGATAATAATCAATATAAGGAGATGGTAGCCCAAGGAATATTAACGGCTATGGGTACTACCGCCGATAAATCTATCTGGTTAGGTGTTCCCTTAAAAGTGGAAGATAAAGTTATCGGAGCTATGGCAGTACAAAGCTACACCGATTCCGAACTCTATTCTGAGAAAGATATCAAAGTTATGGAGTTTGTCTCTGAACAGGTAACTACTGCTATAGAAAGAAAGAGAGTGGAAGAGGAACTAAAAAGATTAGCCCATTATGACACCCTTACCGGAG
>JAHJOY010000321.1 GCA_018819665.1 bacterium | reverse complement strand
CAATAGAAAATTACTAATATTTTTAAAAAAAATAGTATTTCTTATACTTAGTTAGTTAGTTAGTTAGTTAGTTAGTTAGCGGTTAGTTGGTTAGCTAAATACAGTAATAAGTGATGAGTAATGTGTGACAAGGGGCACGATGTATCGTGCCCAAAGTAGGGGTTCGATTCATCGAACCCGTTAATCGTAGGAAAGGCGTTCCCTGTTTTCACAGAGCCTGTCCCTGTAAAAAAAGAGAACAAGCCTGCCTGTCTGTGAATTACAAAAGAAGGGCACAATTTATTGTGCCCTTACGCCTGAATCTTATTTCTTTAACGCGATACTCAATACTCAATACTAAATTACTATACGCTAAACGCTACATGCTATTTTTATTTTTTCTCCCTTAAAAAAGTAGGAATATCTAAATCATTATAACTTATCTTATCTTTATCGAAATCAATCTCCTCAAGCTTGGGTTCTTCTGTGATTTTATCTAAGGTTTCAAATCCGGTAGCTATTACCGTTACCTTCACTTCATCATTTAACCCTTTGTCAATTACCGCTCCAAAAATAATATTTGCTTCTGGATTAGCTGCCTTGGAAATTATTTCAGCAGCTCTATTAACTTCATGCAAAGTTAAACTTGAACTCCCGCTGATTTTAAACAACAACCCTTTAGCTCCATCGATTTTTGTATCTAAAATTGGACTGTTTATAGCTCTTTGGGCTGCTTCTACAGCTCGGTTTTCACCACTGGCTCTTCCTAATCCCATTATAGCTGTACCGGCATTTTTTATAATCATTTTTACATCCGCAAAATCTACATTTATTAAACCTGGCTCGACTACAATTTCGGTAATTCCCTGAATACCATGCAGCAGGACCTCATCAGCAATTTTGAAAGCATCTAATACAGAAGTATTTTCCTCAACAATCTGAAGTAATCTATCGTTGGGTATTACAATTAAAGTATCTACACATTCTTTTAATAATTTTATTCCTTCCTCAGCCTGCTCCATCCTTTTATGACCTTCAAAAGAAAAAGGCTTAGTTACTACTCCCACTGTTAAGGCACCTAAGTCTTTAGATATCCGAGCAACGATAGGGGCACCACCGGTTCCTGTTCCGCCTCCCATTCCAGCGGTGATAAATACCATATCTGCTCCTTTTAAAGCTTTTGCAATCCTGTCTTTGTCTTCTTCCGCAGCTTTACGACCAATTTCAGGATCCGATCCACTACCTAAACCCTTGGTTATTCTACTGCCGATTTGTATTTTTTGTTCTGCATTAGAAAAGGCTAACACTTGAGCATCGGTATTAGCGGAAATATAATTAACCCCTTGTAATTTCGCATCAATCATTCTATTAACAGCATTCCCACCACCGCCGCCTATACCGATTACTTTTATCTCGATAAATTCTCCTACTTTATTGTTAAGGTTAAACAATTTATAACCTCCCCGCAAATAATGGAATGTTTTGCTTATTTAAAGGCAATAAAAAAAAATTAAAAAAAATCTTTCAGCCAGCCTATGATTTTAGTAAAAATATTTTTTACTTTTGTTTTTCTTTTGGTCGATTGAAATGATCTTCCGATAGAATATTTTTCGGTAGCAAAACTTAACAATCCAATTGCTTCAGAATAGGATGGGTCGTTTATCATGTCTGCTAACTCCCCTTCGTAATGAGGTCTCCCTAATCGAGAGGGTAAATTTAAGACCTGTTCTGCAACCTCTGAGATACCGGGCAGCAAAGAACTCCTTCCGGTTATAACTATTCCTCCGGGAATCATATTGTAGAACCCAGATTTTCTTACTTCAGTTCCTATTAAACTAAATATCTCACTTACCCGGGGTTCAATTATTTCTACCAGGTACTTTTGGGATACATTATAATTATCCTTTCCGTTTATACTGGAAATCTCTACTAATTTTTCAGGAGAAACACTATTTTCAACTGCGCTTCCATAGTTAATTTTTATCTTTTCAGCTTCTTCTATAGAAGTTCTTAAACCAACGGCTAAATCATTGGTTATCTGAATACCCCCTACTGGTAGAACTGCAGAATAAGCCAGTCCACCTTCAACAAAAATTGCTATTTCAGTAGTCCCTGCACCAATATCAATTAATAAAACTCCTAAATCTTTCTCAGCATTACTTAAAACTGCATTACTGGAAGCCAAGGTCCCAAAAATTATTTCCTCAATGTCCAACCCCGCTCCTTCTACACATTTAATTAAATTTTGCACAGCGGTAATTGAGCCGGTTACAATGTGGACTTTACACTCCAATCTTGCTCCCGACATTCCCAGGGGATCCGATATTCCACTCTGGCCGTCAACTATAAATTCGCGGCTTAATGTATGAATTAATTCTTTATCAGAAGATACTATTCCCGCTTTGGCAGCTTCTATAACCTTTTCAATGTCGTTTTCTGTAATTTCTGGGGATTCTCCGGAAATAGCAATAACTCCTTTGCTATTTACAGAGGTTATATGACTTCCTGCGATAGAAACAAAAGCAGAATTAATGCGAGTTCCTGCCATACGTTCAGCGCTTTCAATAGATTCCTTTACTGATTGGATGGCTTGTTCCAAATCAATAATTATTCCTTTTCTTATTCCCAGGGAGGGGGATGTACCTATGCCAATAATTTCTATCTGGTCATCCACACCTAATTCACCTATAACTGTACATACTTTTCCGGAACCTATATCCAGACCAACTACAATTTCATCCATTCCCATATTCATAACCTCCTGCATGCTTAAAAATATCATACACTACTGAGAAATTAAAGTAAACAGACTGATGTCTTTTATTTTATAAACATCATTTTTTTAATTTTATTACTAAACTGTCTTTAAAGCGAATATCTATATATTCTACTAATAATTTCTCCCTTTCAATTTTTTCCAGGGCTTCTCTTAACAAATTTTCCTTGTTAATAATCACCTCTGGCCTATTCACTCTAACTTTTAAGGTATCATCCTTATTGCAAATCATAAAATCATCCGGAGATAATATTTCTACCCGGCAAAATCTCTTGGGCAATATCACTTCTGCTGAATTAATGCTCTCTAATGCTGTCCTAAACTCAGGTTTATCTATAATTTCTCCTATTTTTATTTCATCAATCTCTAATCCTGATAGTAGGGGCAGGGCAAATCCTTCCTCTGGTCTATCAATTTTAGATAAAACTATTCCCTCTTTAGTGGAGAAAAAATATTCTTCTCCGATATGGACAATTGCCGCCGCTTTTCTTTCTTTTAAGGAAATAATGATTTTATTGGGTATTACCCGTTTTATTTCCACCTCTTTTATCCGGGGTTCTTGTTTTAAAGAATCTATAGATTTTTTTAGATCTAACTTAAAGATATTTTTGCCTAATTGTATCCCGGACTTATAAAATATTTCATCCTCACTTAGACAATCATTCCCTTTGATAATAACCTCTTCGATGTTGCAAAAATTTGAACTAAATATAAAATTAAAAAAATTCCAACCTAAAAAACCTATAACCAAATAAAAAATTAATATCTTGGTTACTCTTGCTGATAAAGGTTGGTGCTTTTCCCCTTCTTCCTCCTCCTCTAATTCCTCCTCTTCTTCTTCCATCCATTCTTCATTCTCGTCAATTATTTTCATCTACCCGGTCTCCGTATTATGCCATATACGATATACGAATTTCTTCTGGCTTTTGGATTCTTTCTTCTTCTTTTTCTCTCTCTACGCTACAAGCTAAACACTATCCACTTGTAATATTCTGGCTTCTGGATTCTGACTACTGACTTCTGATTTTCTTAACGCAATACGCGATACGAAATTAGGGTTCTCCCAAAATTTCTATTTCGCGTTCTAATTTTATTCCAAAATTTTTCTTTACTCTTTTCTCAATCTCTTCAATTAAATATAGAATATCTCTGGCTGATGCACCGCCATTATTTACTATAAAATTAGCGTGCCTGGTAGAGACCTCTGCTTGACCCCGAGATAATCCCTTCGCTCCAACCTTTTCTATTAATTCTCCGGCATAATAACCCGGCGGATTTTTAAATATGCTACCCGCGCTGAATTTATCCAAAGGCTGCCTGGTTTTTCTGATTTCAATATTTTGTTTTATTTTAGATTCAATTTCTTCTTTATTCCCCTTTTTCAACAGCAAAGTTGCTTCTAAAATTATCACTGGCTTACCTTTTAAATCACATTCACGATAATTAAAATTTAAATTAGATTTGGATGTTCTTTCTATTTTATTTTCTCGGGTTAAAAAAGTTACATTTTGTACTACATCTGCCATGCAATTTCCTTTAAAACTGGCATTATTAATTATTGCTCCGCCCAAGGTCCCGGGAAGAGCACAGGTAAATTCTAATCCGCTCAATTCTCTATTCAAAACCATCTTGCTCAGATATACTAATGAAACTCCTGCACCTACTTTTACAATTTTATCAGAAAATTCTATTTTTTTAAAATCTTTATTTAGGTTGATTACCAAACCTCTTATCCCGTTATCCAAGATCAATAAGTTTGTTCCATTTCCAATAACCCAGAAAGGCGTATTATATTCTTTGAAAATGGAAACGACTTTTTTTAAATCTTCGATATTACCAGGGCTGCAAAAAACATCAGCAGGTCCGCCAATTCTTAATGAACTATAATTCTTCAATAGCTCATCATATTTAATTATACGGTCAATTCCTTGTTTTTTACACTCATTTTTTATAATATCTATATTTATGTTCATTTTCAAATCAAATCAAAATCCCTTTGTTTTCTTCAATTGTTTAGCCAATTCCTGGCCAACAGTCCAAATATCTCCCGCCCCTATAGTTATTATTATATCTCCGGGTTGAATAATTTCATATAGATAACTTAAAATATTGTCTTTGGAAGGCAAATATTTTATCTGTCTGTGGTTGGTTTTTTCAATTTCCCTAAATATGGTCTCTCCGCTAATTCCAGAAATCGGTGATTCATTGGCTGAATAAATATCATTAATAATTACACAATCGGCGTCAAAAAATGCCTTACCAAACTTTTCTGCTAATAGTTTAGTTCTGCTGTAACGGTGGGGCTGAAATACGGCAATTATTCTTCTATTTTGCCAACTGCTTCTTAAGGAACTCAAAGTTGCTTTAATCTCGGTAGGATGATGAGCATAATCATCCATAATTAATATGTTGTTATCAGTACTGGCAACAATTTCCATTCTTCTATGTACTCCCTGAAAGGTTTCCAATGTCTTAGCAATTTCCGTAAAACCTATTCCCAGTTCCAGGGCAACAGCAATTGCCGCTAAAGCATTTAAAATATTGTGATATCCAGCAACTTTTAAATAGAGTTCACCGATTTTTTCACTCCGCCAGTATATTTTTGATTTAGAATTTAACTTATTTAATTCTATATCTTTAGCCATTAAATCCGCTTCAGTAAATATTCCATAAGAAACATAGCTTCTCCCATATTGTTTTACCAGTTCCTTCACATTATCGCAATCCTTGCATAAGATGATTCGTCCATTATCAGGAACTTTATCAATAAATTTGCCAAAATCTTTTAGAATATTTTCCATATTTTCATAATGATCTAAATGGTCATCTTCTATGTTGGTAACTATAGCTATGCGTGGATTCAATTCCAAAAACGATCCATCACTTTCATCGGCTTCTACAACTATATAATTTCCTTTCCCTAATTTAGCATTATTTTTAAAATTGTTTAGTTCTCCTCCCACTACTATGGTAGGATCGAAACCGCTTTTTTCTAATAATAGACCTATCATGGAAGCAGTGGTGCTCTTACCGTGTGTACCGGCAATGGCTATTCCATATTTATTGTCCATAAGTCTTGCCAGCATCTCAGCCCTTTTGATTATGTTAATTTTCTTAGTCTTGGCACTACTTATTTCTAGATTAGATTCGGGGATTGCCGATGAAACTACTATTAAATCTGCTCCTTCTACATTATCTATATTATGACCCATAAAAATAGTTGCACCTTTATCAGCCAATCTTTTAGTTATCTTTGAAGTTACAATATCGGAACCACTGATCTTATGACCTGAATCAAGAAGAATTAAGGCTAAGCCACTCATTCCTGATCCACCAACTCCAATAAAATGTATATGTAATTTTTTTTCATTCATCAAATATAATTCCACCTCTATTCGTATATAGTATATCGTTTTTAAAACCACTTTTCACTTTTATTTTTTCGATATACGAAATACGATAT
>JAHJOY010000320.1 GCA_018819665.1 bacterium | reverse complement strand
GAGGAAATATATTAAATGACTAATAAAGTGATTGAAAATTTATATTATACCAAAAGTGAAGAATGGTTAAAGGTAGAAGATAGTATTGGAATAATAGGAATTACTGATTATGCTCAGAATCAGCTTGGAGACATCGTGTATTTAGAGAAAGTGGAAAAAGGAAAGAAATTAAAACAAGCTGAAACCCTTACTACTATTGAATCTGTAAAAGCCGTATCTGATGTGAAAACTCCGGTAACCGGTGAAGTAACCGAGGCAAACGCAAAAGTTATTGAAGATGCTTCTATTATCAACAAGGATCCTTACGGAGAAGGATGGATTGCTAAAATAAAGATAGAAAATAAGGATGAATTAAAGAATCTGATGAGTGCTCAAGAATATTCTGAATATAGAAAAGAATAGAGGTGTAACAAATATGAGATATATCCCCACTACTGAAGAACAGAAAAAGAATATGCTGAAAGAGATTGGGGTTCCTTCTTTTGAAGCCTTAATTGAAAGTGTTCCTCAAAACCTCCGATTAAAAGATAAATTAAATATTCCGAAGGCGATGTCAGAAAGCGAATTAGAAGATAAAATTTTTCATATTGCTAAGAAAAATGTTGATTTCTACTCGATGAAACCTTTGTTAGGTGCTGGTTCCTACCGCCACTTTATCCCGGAAGCGGTAAAATTTCTTCTACAGAGAGAAGAGTTCTGGACCTGCTATACCCCTTATCAACCCGAATTGAGTCAAGGCACCTTGCAATCTATATTCGAATACCAGAGCTATATTTCCCGGCTTACTAAAATGGAGGTGATAATCCCCTCTATTTATGATGGCGCCTCAGCAACTGCTGAAGCGGCTTTGATGTCCCTAAGGTTAACTCAAAAAAATAAAATTATTGTTTCAAATTTACTTCATCCTCATTATCGAGAAACAATTAAAACCTATTTAACTCCTCATGAAACAGAAATTATTGATTTACCTTATAAAAATGGTTTGGTTGACATAGAGAAATTAAAGACTCTGCTTGATGAAGATGTTGCTTCTGTAATTATTCAAAATCCTAATTTCTTTGGTGGTATAGAAAATATGGCAGAAATTTCCGGAATAGTGCATTCTAAAAGTGCCCTGTTAATTAACGTAATTGCGGAAAGTATGTCTTTGGGAATTTTAAAAGCTCCCGGAGAGATAGGGGTTGATATCGTTGCTGGAAATGCCCAATCATTTGGGATGGACTTAAATTATGGCGGCCCTTATAATGCTTATTTAGGAACCAGGAAACAGTATATCAGACAGATTCCCGGAAGAATCGTAGGGGAAACAGTAGATGTTGATGGGAAACGAGTTTTTGTAATGACTTTGCGAGCTCGAGAACAAGATATAAGGAGAGAAAAAGCAACTTCTAATATCTGTACTAACCACAATTTAAATGTTCTAGCTGCTAATATTTTCCTTTCTTTAATGGGAACTGAAGGTCTTTATCAAATTTCCCTTCTTAATACCAAGTCTGCTCATTATTTAGAGAATTTATTATTACAAACCGGAAAATTTGAAAGAGTATTTGACTGTCCTTTCTATAACGAGTTTTTATTGAAGAGCAAAGATGACATCTCTTCTATAAATAAAAAACTTTTGGGAAACAACTTTGTTCCCCCTCTCAAGATTTGCGAATTTTATCAAGAGAAAAATTTAAATAATGTTCTACTATTTGCCGTTACCGAAGTATTGAGCAGGGATAATTTAAACTTAGTAGCCAAAATTCTTTCGGAATAAGGAGAGATAAATATGAAATTAATATTTGAAAAAAGTATAAAAGGTAGAGATGGTTATTCACTACCACAAGATTTATTTGATGATATTAAAGTTGAAAAATGTTTGCCTGAATATGCTATTAGTAAAGATAAAAAATTACTTAGTGAAGTCTCTGAAGTAGATGTTGTTCGGCACTTTACCAAATTATCTAAATTAAACTACGGTCTTGATGACGGATTTTATCCCTTAGGTTCATGCACCATGAAATACAACCCCAAAATCAATGAAAAGTTAGCCTCTTTGAGCAATTTTGTCTATGCCCACCCTTTTGCCCCCGAAGAAACGGTACAAGGTTGTTTAGAGATTGCCTATAACTTAAATAAATTACTCTGTGAAATAACTGGTATGGATGAATACACTATGGCTCCGGCTGCGGGAGCACACGGGGAACTAACCGGTATTCTTATTATGAGAAAATATTTTGTAGATCACGGGGACATTCGGCACAAGATGTTAATTCCCGATTCCGCTCATGGTACAAATCCTGCTTCAGCTGCTATGGGTGGGTTTCAAGTTGTTGAAGTAAAATCAAATGAAAAGGGAACGGTCGACCTAAAAGAATTGGCCGAATTAATGGATGAAGATACTGTAGGATTAATGTTGACTAATCCCAATACCGTAGGATTATACGATGAAGGAATAGAAGAAATTGAAAAGATTGTCCACGATAAAGGCGGTCTTCTCTATTATGATGGAGCTAATCTTAATGCCTCCTTGGGAATCATCAGACCCGGAGATGCCGGTTTCGATGTAGTTCATCTTAATCTGCATAAAACTTTTTCTACTCCCCATGGAGGGGGTGGACCCGGTGCCGGAGTAATCGGAGTAAAGAAAGACCTTATTCCTTACCTTCCCACTCCCAATGTTGCTTTTAATTCTGACCAAAAAAAATATTATCTATTAGATGCAGGAGAAAAGAGCATCGGTATGGTAAGGGCATTCTGGGCTAATTTCTCGGTATTGGTTAAAACTTATGCCTGGATTCTTAGTATGGGTCCAAATGGTCTTTATAATGCTTCAAAAACAAGTATAATTAATGCCAATTACGTCTTAGCCAAATTGAAGAAGTATTATAAACCAGCTTATGACCGTTATTGTGGACACGAATGTACAGTTACCGGAAAAGAGTATAAAAAGTATGGGGTAAAAACCTTAGATATTGCAAAAAGAATAATGGACTATGGAATGCATCCACCCACTATTTATTTCCCACATTTTGAACCTTATGCTGAAGAAACTATAATGGTAGAACCATCCGAATCGGAAAGCAAGGAAACGCTCGACAAATTTATTGATATTATGATAAAAATTTCTGATGAAGCTAAAACAAACCCTGAATTATTGACCACCGCTCCTCATATTACTCCCATTAGAAGGACTAATGATGCCTTGGCTGTAAAGAGAGCAATTTTGACTTATGATGATGAATTAAAACTAAAAGATGAACTAAAATACCAAGAGAAAGATATTGATTTTTAATCAGGAGGTTTGAAAATGGAAGAACAAGAACTATTATTAACTCCTCTCCATGAGGAACACTTAAAATTAAAAGCACGGATGATACCGTTTGATGGTTTTGATATGCCTGTCCAATACACGGGTATTGTAGAAGAACATTTTGCAGTAAGAGAAACAGTTGGCATCTTTGATGTATCTCATATGGGTGAAATTGAAATAAAAGGAAAAGATGCCCTTCCCTTTGCTGATTATCTGGTAACCAATTCGGTAATGGAAATGAAAGATGGAGATATAAAATATTCTCCCCTATGTTATCATCACGGCGGCCAGGTTGATGACCTCTTTGTCTATAAGGTACGGGATGATTTTGTACTTTTAGTAGTAAACGCCTCACCCAATTATTCGGTTAAAGATTATGATTGGATTATAAAGAATAAAGGTAATTTTGAAGTTGATATTTCCAATAAAAGTCGGAATTACGGAGAAGCAGCTGTTCAAGGTCCTGATGCGGCAAAACTTTTAGAACCTTTAGTAAAAGGAAAAATTTCTCTTAAAGAGTTGAAACGTTTTAAGTTTATAATTGGAGAATTATTCGGTAAAAAAATTCTTATTTCCCGAACCGGATACACCGGAGAAGATGGATTTGAGATTTATTCCTTTAAGTCTGAAGATATCATAGATATTTGGCAAGGCATTCTCAAGGAAGGCAAAAAGTTTGGGATAAAACCATGTGGATTGGGAGCAAGAGATACCACCAGATTCGAAGTATGTTATTGGCTTTATGGTAATGATATTGATGAAACTGTAAATCCGTTAGAGAGCAGCCAGGGTTGGACGGTAAAGCTTGATAAAGAAAACTTTATAGGAAAAGATGCTTTACTTAAAATAAAAGAAAAAGGAATTAACAGAAAGTTAGTTGGACTTTATATCCCCCAAGGTGGTATTCCTAGAAGTAAAATGGAGGTACGAAAAGATGGCAAGAAGATTGGTTACATTACTTCTGGAAATTATTGTCCTTCTTTGAAAAAGGTGTATGCTATGGCCATCTTGGAACTTCTCTATGCCAAAAAAGGTAACAAAGTAGATATAATTATCAGAGATAAAGAGGTAGAAGCAGAAATAGTTGATATGCCTTTTATTCCCCCATTTAATAAAAGATAAGAAAAAAACACTTAAGTACAATTTTTTTTCTAAAAAAAGAAGGATTTTAAACTTTTGTGTAGAATACTGTATTAGTAGGTAAAATAATAAATAATGATATCTGCAAAAATATTTTTAGAGATAGGAGGAGGTGATTTAATAGAGAGAACTAGAATTTATTTTTAATCTTCCAAGGAGGTGATGTTATAGTAATTAAATTACGATAACTATAATTAATCTTTTATGAAGATTAATTATTCAATAAAAAAGTAAGTACTTTTTCAACCGCCAATTTTATAAATCAAAATAAGTACTAAAATAAATACAAACTAAAAGGAGGTTTTTTTCATGACTGCCATAATGGAATTTTTAGATACCATTAACGCATTTGTCTGGGGTCCACCGATGATGATAGCAATAGTAGGAACAGGCCTATATTTAACTATCAGAGTAGGTTTCCCCCAATTTAGGCATACCACTTATGCATGGAAACTAATCTTTAAAGGTGCTTTTAAGAAAGATGTGGCTGAACGGGGAGAAGGAGAAATTACCCCTTTCCAGGCTTTAACTTCTACTTTAGCAGCTACAGTAGGAAATGGTAATATTGCCGGAGTAGCTACTGCCCTCGCTATGGGTGGACCTGGTGCAGCAGTTTGGATGTGGGTTACCGCCCTTGTAGGAATGTGTACTAAAATGTGTGAAGCAACTCTCGGTGTAAAATACAGAATCAAAGACAAAGACGGTGTTTATTCAGGTGGACCAATGTATTTCATCGAAAAAGGACTAGGGCAAAAATGGTTAGGCTGGATCTTCGCCTTCTTTGGAGCTATTTGTGCCTTCGGTATCGGAGATATGGTTCAAACTAATTCTATGGCTTTGGTAGGAAAAAGTGTTTTTAACATACCTGTAGTCGTAACCGGTATTTTTATAACTTTTTTAGTCTGGATAGTAATAGTAGGAGGAATCAAACGTATCGGTGAAATTACTGAAAAATTAGTCCCCTTCATGGCTGTCTTTTATATTGCAGGAGCATTAATTATTATAATTTCCAAAATTAATCTACTCCCCTGGGCGATTGGAGAAATATTTAGATCTGCCTTTACCGGAAGGGCTGCCTTTGGTGGTTTTGCCGGTGCTACTGTTGCTCAGGCAATGAGATTTGGAGTTGCACGAGGAATATTCTCCAATGAAGCTGGTTTAGGAAGTGCAGGTATTGTTCATGCCGTAGCCCAAGTCAAACATCCTGTTCGTCAGGGTACTTTTGGTTTGATCGAAGTTATGATTGATACTTTAATTATCTGTTCTATGACTGCTATAGTTATTGTTCTTACTAATTCTTTAGGAACAGGTCTAACCAGTACCGCTCTTACTGCTCATGCCTTTACTACTGTTTTAAAAGGAATAGGCGGACCTATTGTGGCTATTGGTTCTTTATTGTTTGGTTATTCTACCATTATTACCTGGTGTTACTATGGACAACAATGTGCTCGTTACATCTTCGGTCCTGTTGTGGTTAAGCCTTATGCCTGGCTTTTTGTTATTGCAGCTTTCCTGGGTTCCATAGTAGAAGTTCCTTTTGTCTGGTTACTTACCGATACTCTTAATGGAGCAATGGCTATACCTAACTTGATTGGCTTAGTCTTCTTAAGCGGTATAATGGCTAAGGAAGTAAAAGAATACTTTTCCAATCCAGAACTTTTAGGTTAAACACTTACAGGAGGAGTAAGTAGATACACAACCTTTAATTTATTTAATCATACTAAAGAAAAAGCCTCTATACCTTTTATCTCTTCTGGTATAGAGGCTTTTTTCTGTAAATGTTATTTATTTTACTTACTTAGTACATTCCACCCATTCCCCCTGGAGACATAGCCATTTCTTTCTTTTCTTCAGGTTTATCGGCAACTAAACATTCAGTAGTAAGGATCATTCCACCAATACTGGCAGCATTCTGTAAGGCTGATCTAGTAACCTTAGCTGGATCAACAATTCCTGCTTTTATCATATCAGTAAATTCTCCAGTTAGTACATCAAAACCGATATCATTTTCTTTTCCTTTTAGTTTTTCTACGATTACTGAACCTTCATATCCACCATTAGTAGCAATCTGCCTTGTGGGTGCTTCTAAAGCTTTTATAATAATCTTTACTCCAATCTGTTGGTCACCTTCTAACTTTAAATTCTGTAATACAGGAATAACATTTAATAAAACTGCTCCACCACCAGCAACAATTCCTTCTTCTACCGCTGCTTTAGTAGCTGATAGAGCATCCTCAACTCGATGTTTCTTCTCTTTAAGTTCAGTCTCGGTAGCAGCACCCACTTTAATGATTGCTACTCCGCCAACTAGTTTTCCCAATCTTTCCTGTAATTTTTCTCGGTCATAATCGGAGGTAGTATCTTCAATTTGGGTTCGAAGCTGAGCCTCACGTTTCTTTATTTCTTTGGTATCGCCTTTCCCTCCTACAATTATAGTCTCTTCTTTATTTACTTTTACTTGATGTGCAGTGCCTAACATCTTAATCTCTGCATTTTCTAACTTGAGTCCTAATTCTTCAGAAATTAACTGTCCATCGGTAACCACCGCGATATCAGCCAACATTTCTTTTCTTCTATCGCCAAAACCAGGTGCCTTTACGGCAACACAATTTAAAGTTCCCCGAATTTTATTTACTACCAGAGTAGCCAAAGCTTCCCCTTCAACATCCTCTGCGATAATAATTAAAGGCTTGCCGGTCTGAGCAATTTTCTCTAAAATAGGTAACAATCCTTTCATATTACTTATTTTAGCATCAGTTATTAAGATATACGGATCATCGAGAACTGATTCCATTCTTTCAGCATCAGTTACCATATAAGGGGAAATATATCCTTTATCAAATTGCATCCCTTCCACTACTTCTAAGGTGGTTCCTAAGGTCTTGGACTCTTCTACGGTTATTACTCCATCTTTCCCCACTTTTTCCATAGCATCTGCTATTATATTTCCAATTTCTCTATCTGCAGCTGAAATTGAAGCTACATTAGCTATAGATTCTTTATCGCTAACTTCCTTACTTAATTTTTTAATCTCTTCAACTGCTACTTCTACTGTTCTGTCAATTCCTCTCTTTATCATAATCGGATTTGCCCCTGCTGCCACATTTCGTAAGCCTTCATGAATAATCGCCTGGGCTAATACAGTCGCAGTAGTTGTGCCATCTCCAGCGATATCGTTAGTTTTTGTAGCTACTTCTTTAACAAACTGCGCTCCCATGTTTTCGAAGGGGTCCTCAACATCAATCTCTCGAGCAATAGTAACTCCGTCATTGGTGATAGTGGGAGAACCATATTTTTTATCTAAAACTACATTCCGCCCTTTTGGACCTAAAGTAATCCTCACGCTATCAGCTAAGATATTTGCTCCCCTTTCTAAGGCTCGTCTTGCTTCTTCGTCAAATAGAAACTGTTTTGCCATTTCTTTATCCTCCTTTTATATCCAATCTTTTTAATATTTTTCCTTTTCGTTAAGGTTTTAATTTAATTTTAATT
>JAHJOY010000033.1 GCA_018819665.1 bacterium | reverse complement strand
TGAAGAAAAAAATGAAAATAGCAAATCATTGTATAAATTTAAAATTATACCTAATCGTGGATCCTGGTTAGAATTTGGATTTGATTCTTCCGACATGATTTATGTCCGAATTGACAAAAAAAGGAAAATTCCAGCAACTACCCTATTAAGAGCATTAGGATATGAAAACAATGAAGAAATAATGGAACTTTTTGATTATGAAGAGATTGTAAAAGCAACTTTAGAAAAAGATAATACATCCAATGAAAAAGAAGCCCTGATAGAAATGTTTAGAAGATTAAGACCCAGCGAACCTCCGACTGAAAGAAATACTCGTCAATTAATTTATAGATTACTTTTTGATCCTAAAAGATATGATTTAGCAAAAGTCGGAAGATATAAAATGAATAGGAAATTAAACTTTGAAGATCGGATATTAGGTAAAATCGCAGCCGAAGACATTGTTGATCCTAACAATAATAAAATAATTGTAAAGGCAGAAGAAAAAATCAATCAGAAAACATTTTCTGCAATAATTAACTCAGGAATTGAAAAGATAAAAGTGTTGAATTATGAAAACGAAACGATAACTATTTTTAATGAGAAAGACGAAGCTTTAATGCCAATTGTTGATAAACTGAGTGAAGGAATTAATGAAGGGATTATAGATGCGATTGTTGCTGAAGAAATAATTAATTCAAAAACAGGTGAAGTAATTTGTAGTACAGGTGATAAATTAACTAATGCCTTATTATACAAAATAAAAAAATGTAAAGAAAAGATAAAAATAAAAAAGGGTCCTTCGTTAACAAGAGAGGATATTGTCGCTTCTTTAAGGTATTTAGTCAATTTATATAGAGGAATTGGGTATATAGACGACATTGATCATTTAGGGAATAGAAGGATAAAGACAGTTGGCGAGTTACTTCAGGATCAATTTTACATTGGATTAAACAGGATGGAAAGAGTGATTCGGGAGAGGATGACTATCCAACCTGATGTTTCTGCTATTACTCCCCAAGCCTTGATAAATGCACGGCCATTATTAGCCACTATTAGACAGTTTTTTGGGAGTAGTCAGCTTTCTCAGTTTATGGACCAGACTAATCCTTTGTCTGAAATTACTCATAAAAGAAGGCTCTCTGCCTTAGGCCCAGGAGGCTTAACCAGAGAAAGAGCGGGCTTTGAAGTGAGAGATGTTCACCATACTCATTATGGCAGAATTTGTCCCATTGAGACTCCTGAAGGCCCTAATATTGGATTAATAGGATCTCTTTGTATTTATGCAAGGGTGAATGAATTAGGATTTATTGAAACGCCTTATTTTAGGGTAATAGAAGGGAAAATAACTGATGAGATCGTTTACCTCTCCGCCGATAAAGAAGATAAATATAAAATTGCTCAAATAAATATAAAAATAGATAAAGATAACAAAATTTCACAAGACGATGTACCTTGCCGGTTTAGAGGAGACATTATTGAGTGTCTGCCAGATGAAATAGATTTTATTGATGTATCTCCTAAACAGATTGCCAGCATTTCAGCTAGTTTAATACCCTTTTTAGAGCACGATGATGCGAACAGAGCCTTAATGGGTACTAATATGCAGAGACAGTCTGTACCTTTAATAAAACCCGAAGTTCCTTTAGTGGGAACGGGAATGGAAAATAAAGTTGCTGTCGACTCAGGTGCAGTCCTTATTTCCCAAGATGATGGCTTGGTGAAAGAAATAAGTGCGGACAAAATAATTATTGAAAATACTGAAAATATCCAAAAAGAATATATATTAAAAAAATTCGTTCGTTCTAATCAGGGAACTTGTATAAATCAGATACCTTTAGTAGAAGAAGGAATGATTGTAAAGAAGGGAGATGTGCTTGCTGATGGTCCCTTAACTTCTGAAGGGCGTCTTTCTTTAGGTAGGAATGTTTTAATAGCTTACATGCCTTGGGAAGGCTATAATTTTGAGGATGCTATTTTAATTAGTGAAAAATTAGTTAGAGAAGATACTTTCACCTCTATTCATATTTCTGAACAGGAGTGTGAAGCACGGGATACTAAATTAGGACAGGAAGAAATAACTTGTGATATCCCTAATATCGGGGAAGGCAGCCTATCTAACTTAGATGAAAAAGGAATAGTTCGAATTGGAGCAGAGGTGGAATCAGGTGATATTTTAGTAGGAAAAGTAACTCCTAAGGGCGAAACTGATTTAGGGCCAGAGGAAAGATTATTGAGAGCAATTTTTGGGGAAAAAGCTAGAGAAATAAGAGATACTTCTCTCCGAATTCCCCATGGTGAAAAAGGTAAGGTTATAGGCGTAAAAGTATTTTCCAGGGAAAATAATGACGACCTTCCCCCGGGAGTAAATCAATTAGTAAAAGTATTTATTGCCCAAAAAAGAAAGATTTCAGAAGGGGATAAGATTTCGGGAAGACATGGAAATAAAGGAGTTATTGCTAAAATTTTGCCTGAGGCTGATATGCCCTTTATGTCAGATGGTACGCCAATAGAAATAGTACTGAATCCTTTAGGAGTACCCTCTCGGATGAATGTGGGGCAAGTTTTAGAAGTACATTTAGGCTGGGTAGCTAAAGCTTTAGGTCTTAGAGTTATAACTCCTATTTTTAACGGCGCAAAAGAAGAGGAAATTCTCGAAGCTTTAATAGAAGCAGGTCTACCCAAAGACGGCAAAACAATTCTTTATGATGGTAGAACAGGTAGGCCATTTGACCTAAGGGTTACTGTAGGTTACAGCTATATTTTAAAATTAGCTCATTTAGTAGCTGATAAAATACATGCTCGTTCTACCGGCCCCTACTCTTTGGTTACCCAACAACCTTTAGGAGGAAAAGCACAGTTTGGAGGCCAAAGATTTGGTGAAATGGAAGTTTGGGCTTTAGAAGGATACGGTGCTGCTTACAATCTCCAGGAGCTTTTGACTATAAAATCAGATGATGTGTTGGGAAGAATTAAAACTTATGAAGCTATTGTTAAGGGTGAATGTATCCCTGCCCCCGGCATGCCAGAATCATTTAAAGTTTTAATTAAAGAATTACGTAGTTTATGTTTAGATGTACAAGTTTTAGATTCTCAGGATAAAGAAGTAGATCTTAAAGAAGATATCGATTTAAAAAATGAAATTAATGAAAATTTAATGAAAGAAATAACTTAAAAACTAAATTTGTATCTCGTATCTCGTGAATCGTATCTCGTATAAAATACAGTAACGAGTAATATGTAATGAGTAATAAGATAAAATTTCTGAAATTATAAAAACAGGTACTTACTACACGTTACTTACCACATGTTACACATTACATCACTTGCTGGTTAGTTAGTTAACTGGTTAGCTGATTAAAGAATTAATACCGGGTCAGTGTAGAGACACGGCGTGCCGTGTCTTCTTGTGCTTTGGGCATAATATATCGCATTTCTACTCCTGAATTCTGGTTTTCTTCACGCAATACGCAATACGCGATACGAATTACTATTCACTATTTACTAATGACTATAATAGGGGGTAATTATATTGACAATTTTGAAGAGTTTTTACTCGATCAAAATCGGACTGGCTTCGCCAGAGCAAGTAAAAAAATGGTCTAATGGTGAAGTTAAAAAACCTGAAACTATCAATTATAGAACTTTAAGACCAGAGAAAGATGGTTTATTTTGTGAAAGAATATTCGGACCAGTTAAAGATTGGGAATGTAGTTGTGGAAAATACAAAAGGATAAGATATAAAGGTGTCATTTGTGATAGATGTGGAGTCGAAGTTACTAAATCTATCACTAGAAGGGAGAGAATGGGGCATATTAAATTAGCTTCCCCTGTTTCCCATGTTTGGTATTTTAAGGCTATACCCAGCCCTTTAACTCTACTTTTAGACATATCTCCTCGTAACTTAGAAAAGATATTATACTATGCTCCAGACCGAAGAAGAGAGCAGTTATTTGAAGTTATTGAGAAAGGCGAGACAGATTTAGAAAAAGGAGATATAATTTTAGAAGCAGAATACCGTATTCATAAAAAGTATAATGAAAAATTTAATGCTGAGCCGGTTTATAATATTAATAAAGTAAAAATATTTTCTCATAAAATAGGTGATGTAATTTCAGAGGAAGAGGATCAGGATCTGCAGAAAATATTTGGTAAAATTTTCTATCAAAAGGAATTATTGTTCCCTGTAAGTAAAGAGGAAGAATCTGAAGGTGAAAAAGAAAAAGAAGAGCTTGAAGAAGGGATTAAAGAAGTTAAAGAAGAAGTAGAAAATAAAGAGACCCAATATCGAATTACTAAAATTGATGGCTTAATTTCTGAGACCAACTTAAAAAGGCTAGAGGAAGAAAAAAACTTATCCTTGCGGGCAAAATTAACCACTCAAAACATTGAAGAGTCTTGTTACATAGTGATACACCCCGGTAATACTTCTCACAAAAGAGGAGAAATAATTTTAGAAATAGAAAAACTCCTTCTAAGTAATTATGATCCCGAATTTAAAGCTGGGATAGGTGCAGAAGCAATTAAAGAGTTATTGAAAGAGTTGACCTTAAATAAGTTAACTCTGGAACTTCGCGAAGAATTAAAAAAAACTAGTGGCCAAAAAACGAAAAAGATTATTAAAAGATTGCAGATAGTTGAAGCATTTCGTAGATCTAATTGCAAACCTGAATGGATGATATTAGAAATAATCCCAGTTATTCCTCCAGACTTAAGGCCTATGGTGCAATTGGAGGGAGGGCGTTTTGCCACTTCAGATTTGAATGACCTGTATAGGAGAGTTATAAATCGGAATAATAGATTAAAAAGATTATTAGAATTAGGGGCACCGGAAATTATTATTAAAAATGAAAAACGGATGTTACAGGAAGCGGTTGATGCTTTGATAGACAACGGCAGGAGAGGGCGAGCAGTGCTTGGCACTGGGAATAGACCCCTTAAATCGTTAAGTGATATGTTAAAAGGTAAGAAAGGTAGATTTAGACAGAACCTTTTAGGTAAAAGAGTGGATTATTCAGGAAGATCGGTAATTGTAGTAGGTCCTAATTTAAAATTTTACCAATGCGGATTACCCAAAAAGATGGCTCTAGAGCTATTCAAGCCATATGTAATGAGAGAATTGGTAGCTCAGGATTTGGCTCATAATATCAAAACTGCCAAAAAAATAGTAGAGAAAGGCAAGCCGGAAGTCTGGAGTATATTAAAGGATATTGTAGAAGATCGTCCTATCTTACTAAATCGGGCACCAACATTACATCGTTTAGGTATTCAGGCTTTTAAACCAGTTTTGGTGGAAGGAAATGCAATACAAATTCATCCTTTGGTTTGCGCAGCTTTTAATGCAGATTTTGACGGCGATCAGATGGCAGTTCATGTTCCTCTTTCGCCGGAAGCTCAAGCTGAAGCAGAAATTTTAATGCTATCTTCGAATAATATACTCTCTCCAGCTAATGGTTTACCTATAGCTTTACCTAGCCAGGATATAATTTTAGGTTGTTATTATCTAACTATGCGGGAAAGTGGACAAAAAGGTGAGGGAAAAATATTTGGTAATCTTAATGAGGTAATATGGGTTTATGAGGATGGTTTTATTGGTTTACATGCTAAAATTAAGTGTAGAATAAATAACTCCTTAAAAAGCACAACAGCTGGCAGGATTATTTTTAACGAAATTTTCCCTGATGATATGGATTTTATCAATTTTACCATAACAAAAAAATCCTTAGAAAAAATTATATCTTTTATTTACCGAAAATATGGAAAAGAAATAACTGTTGATATTTTAGATAAGATTAAAAAATTAGGCTTTAATTTTGCTACTTCTTCCGGGATTTCTATAGGGATAGTAGATTTAGAAATACCTTCCCAGAAAGATGAGATATTAAAAGTGGCCGAAAAAGAAGTAGATAAAATTCAAGAACAATATAATTACGGATTAATTATGGATGATGAGAGAGAACAGAAAATTGTAAACGCCTGGACCAAAGCTGCTGATGACGTAGTTGATGCTATTTTAAAGAATTTAAGCAAATTTAATCCTTTATATATTATGGCCGATTCTGGAGCTCGAGGTAGTAAACGACAGATTGGCCAGTTAGCTGGGATGAGGGGTTTAATGGCTGATCCTTCGGGAAAAATTATTGAGTTTCCTATTAGATCTAATTTTAGAGACGGTTTGTCAGTATTAGAGTATTTTATTTCTACCCATGGAGCTCGAAAAGGATTAGCGGACACTGCTCTTAGAACTGCAAAATCAGGATATTTAACCAGAAGATTGGTTGATGTAGCCCAAGATGCAATTATAAGAGAAGAAGACTGTGGCACATCTGACGGAATAATTATCAGGGCTTTTCAAGATGACGGTAATGTAATCGAGACTTTAGAAGAAAGGTTGGTAGGGCGGATAACTCAAGAAGAGGTAATAGATCCCAAGACCGGTGAAGTATTAGTTGGATTAGGGGAAGAAATTGACGAAAAAGGCGCTAAAAAGATTTCGGAAACGGGGATAAAAGAGGTTAAAGTTAGATCGGTTTTAACCTGCAGAGCAGAACATGGAATATGTGTTAAATGCTATGGTAAAGATATGGCTGCTGGTAAATTAGTAAATATCGGAGAAGCCGTAGGAGTTATTGCAGCTCAATCTATTGGAGAACCAGGGACACAATTAACTTTAAGGACTTTTCATACAGGAGGAGTCAAAATAAGCGGTGAAGATATTACCTTGGGACTTCCACGAGTAGAACAACTTTTTGAGGTGAGAAAGCCAAAAAAACAGGCAGTAATCAGTGAAATAAATGGAATAGTAGAGGAAATTATTATTGAGAACAACTATAAGAAGCAGGTTGTAGTTAATCCTGAAACATCAAAAGAAAATAAAGACGCCATTGAAGAAAAGAAAAAGATCTATAATATTCCCACTGATTTAAGGTTAATAGTAGAAAAAGGACAAAAAATTAGAGCTGGAGAAAGACTGACTGTCGGATTTATTGATCCCCATGATATTTTAAAGATTCAGGGAATTAAGGCAGTTCAAGAATATTTATTAAAAGAAATACAAGCAGTATATAGATCACAAGGGGTTAAAATCAGTGATAAACATATCGAGACAATCATTCGTCAAATTGCTCGTTTAAATATGATTTATGTGAGATCAGCTCGTGATTCCGAGTTGCTATCTGGGGAATTAGTATATGTATCAGATTTTGAAAAGGCTAATAAAAAGGTAGTAGAAAAAAATGAAGAAATTAGCAAGAAGAACAGAAAATTATTAGAAAATAAAAAAACTATCTTTTCATTGGTAAATGTTAAAACAGGTGAGGTAATAGTTAAAGAAGGAGAAGTGATTACTAATAAAATTATACCTAAAATTGAAACCAGCGATTTTACTACCTTGATAGTTGAAGATCAAGAAAATAAACAATTGACTATTGCTAAAGGAGAAAATTCCTTTATAGAAAGAATAACTGGCAATATTTTGGTTGGTTGGATTAAAGATAATATTCAAGAAGACAAAACTGAAACAGACAATCTAAGTGATTCTAAGATAAAATTTAATGAGGTCATTAGCAAAGAAATGGGAGTAGAAATTGCTAATAGTGATATTAGAATAATAAGTTGTGCTACGCCAGATATTTACGAAAAGATAGAAGACAGGATTATTGCCGCAGATATTATTAATCCAGAAGATTCTCAAGTTTTAGTGAGTGCGAACAAGCAACTTACTTCCTCAGAAGTGGGTAAGATCATAAAAACCAAGGTAGATAGAATAAAGGTATGGAAAGAAATTAAGGAGATATCCGTAAGAGACGGGCTGATCAAATCAATTAAAGATGAAATTATTGGCCGACCCATTGGCGAAGATATTAAAGATCCAGTAAGCGGAAATATTATCGCAGCTAAGGATCAAATAATAAGTAAGAATTTAATTAAAAAAATATTATTAT
>JAHJOY010000319.1 GCA_018819665.1 bacterium | reverse complement strand
GCTATACGCCCTCAATAATCTATATAAAACCGTAGGACAGGCGTCTCGCCTGTCGAGATAAGGGTTCGATTCATCGAACCCGCTAAAAAAACACCAAATAACTCGGGGCGGATGAATCTGCCCCCTACACAAGCGAGATGCTAGAAAATTACTAACTTAAAAATATTTTGCTATTTGATAAATGGATTAATAGACAGGCGAGACGCCTGTCCTACTAACGACTAACGACTATTCACTAACGACTAAACAAAAAAGGAGGATTTTAAAGATGTTAAGAAGTATATTGTTTCAGAAGAGAGGAAAAATATTTGCCTGCATTTTTATTGCTCTAATAGTTTTTCTTTGGTTGGGTATTTCCGGAATTAATTTTGCCCAAAGCCCCAGTCCGGAGGAAGTTGAGAAGATGAAAAGCATTCAAATTATCAACCCTCATCCTGTTTTTTCTCTCAGATTATGGTTGGATAAAGAGCGGGGGGCTACCTATGCGCCCGGGGAGAGGATTAAAATTTTCTTCCAGGCTTCTCAAGATTCCTTTGTAACGCTTTATAACTATGATACTGAAGGTAGAGTGAAAATTATCTTCCCCAACCAATATTCACCACATAATTTCGTAAGAGCAGGAGAAGTTAATTCTGTTGAAGGTCTAATTGACCCAAATACCAGGGCGGGAATTGAATATGTTCAGGGGTTTGCCACTACCAGACCGATACTTATTACTGATAGAGAAAAAAATCTAATTTCTAAAGAATTTATGCCAGAAGTGAGTAAAGATTATAAAAACTATACTAACACCATTAAGGGCATAATAGTATCCCTACCTCCTACTGCCTGGGTTTCGAGTAATCTATTAAGTTATACGGTAAGGCCAATAACTCCGCCTCCCACTTATTATGGCAGGATTATAGTAACTTCCCAACCCCAAGGGGCAAAGGCATATCTGGATAATGTTTATAAAGGACTTACTCCTTTAAATTTAGACCGAGTTACCTCTGGCCAGCATCATATTAAGTTAGTAATGGCAGGTTACCGGGATTGGAGTAATTATGTCTCAGTTTCACCTTCTCGGACTACTACAGTTTCTGCTGATTTAATTCCTTTACCTGTATATGGTTCGATTTCTATTTACTGCAATCAGGGTGATGCTAAGATTTATTTAGACGGAAGTTACCAGAAAAGAACTTATGCCAACCAGTCAGTAGAATTAAAGAATGTTAAACAGGGTTATCACGAATTAATGATTACTAAAGAGGGATATCAAGATTGGAGTAGTACTATTTTGGTAAAAGCTGGCCAAGCTTATATGGTCTCTGCATACTTGGTTCCCGAAATAAGCTATGGTTCAATTGCAGTTTACTGCAATGTAAGCGGAGCAAAAATATTTTTAAATGGAACCTATAAAACAACAACTCTTTCTTCTCAACCAAAAATATTGGAGGAAATTAAAGAAGGGAAATATGAAATTACTCTAATTAAGGATGGATATAGAACCTGGGTAGAAGATATTTGGGTATATGCCGGTGCGACTACTTCTATCTATGTAGAAATGAAGAAAATAGAGTATTAAAGCAATTTTATTGAAAAATATTTAATGATAAGAAAAAAAAGGAAAATACCGAAAAGAAAAGAAACTTATTAGAGTTTTCTAGATTATTTATAAATGGAAGTTAAAGGCAGATTAGACAACTTCTAGTCTGCCTTTAACTGAATTTAGAACTTTTTTATATTTATTAGTTTAAAATAGAAACTTTTTTCAATCAGGAGGAAAAAAATGAAAGTTCTACGGGTAAAATACGAAAAGAACGAAATTACGAAAAAAAACAAAGCAATTGAGGTTTGCTTTAAATGTTCTACTTGTTCTAAATTTTGTCCAATTACTCAACATGTAAAAAAATATAACTTAGAAGACTCTTTTATAACTCAACTTTTTGAGGCAGAAAAACCGGAAGCATTAAATGATGTTTGGATGTGTTGTGCTTGTGAAAAATGTGTTATTACTTGTCCCCAGGATGCTAATCCTACTGAGGTATTTACCAATTTAAAAGAAAAATCTTATCAAGAAGGCCTGGCTCCCTCAATTGTCTACCGTTTAGTAGAACAGCTTTTACAAGAAAGTACCGTTTATAGTATAAAATTTGCTAACATGACCCGAAAAAGAGCTGGGTTGAAAGAAGTAAAGAAAAATGAAAAAGCGGTTAAAGAGCTAAATGTATTAGCTGAAAAAGCTGGTTTAGAAAGAAAAGAGGTTAATTAATGATGTTTAGCTATTTATTTTTTAAAGGATGTACCATTCCAGCCAGTTTACCGAATGTAGAGAAATTAACTTTAGAAGTTTTACCGGAAATTGGTATTAATTTAATTGAATCTGATGAATTTACCTGTTGTCCTGATCCGATACGGCTTCAGGGGGTTAATCAATATTTTTGGATGTCTACAGCTGCTCGAAATATTACGATTGCTGAAGAAAAAAAGTTAAATATCATGACTTTATGTAATGGTTGTGAAAATACATTAGCCATTGTAAATCATAAACTAAAAAACAACCCCGCACTAAAAAAAACAGTAAATGAAGCATTAAAAAATATTGGCAGGGAATTTAAGGGTACCATAAAGATAAGACATTTTTTACAAGTATTGAAAGAAGACATTGGATTAGATAATCTAAAAAAAATGGTCAAAACACCCTTAACTGGTCTTAAGGTTGCCGGTCATCCCGGATGCCATCTTCTGATGCCTAATGAAATATTAAAGTTTGATAACCCGGTAGATCCAGAATTTTATGATCAATATATTGAAGCTTTAGGAGCTACTCCTGTAGATTATCTAACTAAAACTGATTGTTGTGGTGTTTCTCTAGCTCTAGCTGGAGATAAAGAAGCTTCTAATCGCTGTGTTAAAACCAAATTGATTGATGTGCAACTCTCTGGAGCTCAGTTGATTAGTACTGCCTGTCCATCTTGCTTCAATCAATTTGATTCTGGCCAATTAATTGCTTCCAGAGACTATCCTCAGTTGAAAGAAAAACCGATTCCAGTATTGTATGCGGTTGAGCTATTAGCTTTGGCTATGGGTCGTTCTTTTGAAGACATTGGCTATAATCTTCATCGAGTAAAAATACCAATTGAGGTAAAAGTGTTGGAGGAAACCATGAAAAAGATAAAAACAACTTGTGTATATTGTGGAACCGGCTGCCAATTATGGTTAAAAACCAAAGATGGAAAAGTAGTGGATACAAAACCTGTTATGCCTCCTGAATTTAATCCAGGAAAAGGCAAATTATGTATTAAAGGGTGGAATGTTCATGAATTTATTCATCATCCTGATCGCTTAACTGATCCTCTGATAAAAAAGGAGAATGGTGATTGGGAAAAAGTAAGCTGGGAAAAAGCGATAAATTATATAGCTATACGTTTTAAGCATATTATTAGTGAAAATATCGGAAATAAAAGAGTCATTGGATGTTTAAGTTCAGCAAAATGTACAAATGAAGAAAATTATGTAATGCAAAAATTTGCTCGAGCCGTTTTAAAAACTAATAATATTGACCATTGTGCTCGTTTATGCCACTCACCTACAGTAGTTGGCTTAGGAGCAGCTTTTGGATCAGGTGCCATGACTAACTCTATTGATGAAATTACCGATGCCAAAGTTATTTTTGTTATTGGATCAAATACGAATGAGCAACATCCCTTAATTGGAGCCAGGATATTAAAGGCACTGAAAAAAGGGACAAAATTAATTGTTGCTGATCCCCGTACCATCCCTTTATCTGAATTAGCCGAAGATAACCAGGGAATTGCTATAAAACATCGTCCTGGTACCGATGTAGCATTATTGAATGGAATTATGAATGTAATTATTCAGGAAAAACTTTATGACGAGAAATTTATACAGCAATATTGTGAAAATTTTAATGCTTTTAAAGAAGAAATTCAAAAAATGACCCTCGAAAAAGCATCTAACATTACTGGTGTTCCTCGAAAAACAATTATCCAAGCAGCTCGAATCATTGGTCGGGCCGATACGACCTATTTGATTTATTCTATGGGAATTACCCAACATACTACTGGAGTTGATAATGTAAAGAGTACGGCAAATTTGCAGATGCTCTGCGGTAATGTGGGTAAATGGGCAACTGGGGTTAATCCTTTGCGTGGTCAAAATAATGTTCAGGGTGCCTGTGACATGGGTGCTTTGTCTAATGTTTTTTCAGGGTACCAATCAGTAACCGATAAGGAAATTCAAAAAAAGTTCGCCCGGGAGTGGAAGATTGAAGCAGGGGAAATGGATGATCGAATTGGATTAACTGTAGTGGAGATGAGCGATGCTGCTTATCAAGGAGATTTAAAAGCACTTTATGTAATGGGAGAAAATCCCTTAATGAGCGATCCAGACAGCAATCATGTTCGATCAGCTTTGCAAAAAACATTTTTAATCGTCCAAGATATTTTTATGACCTCCACCGCCGAATTAGCTAAAGTAGTTTTACCGGCTGCTTCTTTTGCGGAAAAAGAAGGCACTTTTACCAGCACAGAAAGAAGAGTACAGATGGTGCGAAAAGCTATTGAACCGGTAGGCAACAGTAAACTGGATTGGCAAATTATTGCTCTTTTAGCTCGGGAAATGGGCTATTCTGGATTAAACTATCAACATGCTAGTGAAATATTAGATGAGATTAATCGTACTACACCTATTTATGGCGGGATTACTTGGGAACGTTTGCAAAAAAATGAGGCAGGATTACAATGGCCATGCCCTGATATTTCTCATTCGGGAACGATTTATCTGCATCAGGATGGTAAATTTCCCCGGGGTAAAGGATATTTCCATCCAATATCTTTTAAAGAACCAGCTGAACTCCCCAGTAAAGAATATCCTTTTATCCTTTCAACCGGGAGGACCTTATGGCATTTTCATACTGGGACTATGAGTAGAAGGTCAAAGACTTTAAATGAACGGGTACCGGAAGGATATGTGGAAATATCTAAAGTAGATGCAGAAAAACTGCAAATAAATAATAAAGAAATGATAAAAGTGGCAACTCGAAGGGGAGAAATAGAAATTAAGGCTAAAATTACACACAAAGTTAGCGAAGGATTGATTTTTATTCCTTTTCATTTTAAAGAAGCGGCTGCTAACGTCCTTACTAATGCCGCTTTAGATCCTATTGCAAAAATACCGGAATATAAAGTTTGTGCTGCAAGGATTGAAAAAATAGTATAGATTTTATGCGTTTATAATTATAAAATAATTCCCCTTTGTGCATTTTCTATGCCCGAGGTAGCCAGTGTAGGGCTAACTGAAGAAGAAGCCAGAAAAGAGAATGATAATATTAAGGTCTCCAAATTTCCCTTTATGGCCAATGGCAAGGCCCTGGGCATAGGAGAGACTGAAGGAATAGTAAAGATAATTGCCGATAGTAATACTCTCGAACTTTTGGGTGTGCACATCTTGGGGGCTCACGCCAGTGACCTGATTGCCGAAGGGACCCTGGCTCTATCTATGGAGGCAACTGCTTTCGAGATTGTAAATACTATCCATGCCCATCCCACCCTGGCAGAGGCCATCGCCGAAGCAGCTGAAGGGATAACCGGCAAACCTATTCATCTGACCCGAACATAATTTCTTATTTATTAAGTAAAACATAGCTTCTAAAAATTCTCTGAATAAAAAAGATAATCTGAGGGAAAATTAAATATAACTCCATAAAAGTTGTATTATAAAAAAGGAGATATAAGTTATGAGAAAATCTGTAATTATTAAATTGTTACTGTTCTTGATACTAATTTCTTTTTTATCTGTTGATTATGCATCAGCTGAAAATAAGGGAAATGCAATTACCTGGGATAAGACCTTTGGTGGAAGTAGTGAGGATATGGGGTTTTCTATTATCCAAACTGAAAATGGAGGATATGCAGTAGCCGGGTATACAATATTGGCTAGAGAGAAAAGGAAAGATACTTGGAGAGCAAAACTTGGATATATAGAATTAACTGAAGACAAAAGACAGGATTTCTGGATAATAAAACTTGATAAGAATGGAAACATGGAATGGGATGAAATTTTTGGTGATGAAGGGACTGATGTGGCCAGATCTATTATTCAGACCAAAGATGGAGGTTATGCAGTAGTTGGATCTATTTGGACAAAATACGCAAGTAAACAGGATTTCTGGTTAATAAAGCTTGGCGAGAACGGGAATAAAGAATGGGAGAAAACTTTTAATAAAGATGAAAATGATATAGCATATTCCATTATTCAGACCAAAGATGGAGGTTATGCAATTGCCGGTGGTACAGGAAAAAGATTTTGGGGAGAGGTAAATTGCTGGGTGATAAAACTCGATGCCAAAGGAAATATGGAATGGGATAATGACTTTGGAGGGATAGGTTGGGATGAAATATATTCTATTATCCAGACCAAAGATGGGAGTTTTATTACTACCGGAAGTGCATGGCCAAAAGGCACGGGGAGAGGAAACGTCTGTGTAGTAAAACTTGACAGAAGGGGATACCTCGTTTGGACCAAGACTTTTGGGGGAAGCGATTATGATGAGGCCCGCTCTATTATTCAAACTGATGATGGAGGTTATGTTGTTGCCGGATTTACGATATTAGAAGATACAGGAGATAGAGATGTCTGGGTAATAAAACTGGATAAAGAAGGTAATAAAATTTGGGATAAGACTCTTGGTGGGACAAGTGAAGATTGGGCAAATTCTATTATTCAAACTAAAGATGGGGGTTATATGGTCGCTGGTTGGACAAGCTCGATGGGTGCAGGTAAAACCGATGTTTGGATAATAAAACTTAACGAAAGAGGAGACCTGGTTTGGGATAAAACCTTTGGAGGAAGTGAAAATGATGAAGCCCATTCTATCGTTCAAACTGAAGATGGAGGTTATGCTGTTGCTGGTTGGACGAAATCAAAAGGGGCAGGAAATTCAGATATCTGGATAATAAAACTTGACGAAAATGGCAATTTATAGTAAAAATTTATGATAAAAAGGGGGGGGTGGTGAAAGTCTGTTCTTTAAGCGGAAAGAATACGAGTAACATTCATTAAAATTGAGTAAAAATTGAAGAAATTGCCGAAGTATATTACTTCAACCATTAAAAAATTTAAGGAGGAAAATAATAATGAAATTAAGAAATATTTTTATTTTTGGTTTAGTCGTTATCTTAATATTAGTTTTTGCAGGTATAGGTTTAGCTATAGATAAAGTAAAGGTAATTATGGTCACTGATACCGCAGGATTAGGGGATAAATCGTTTAATGATTCGGTGTGGGCAGGTATAGAGAAAGCCAAAAAGGATTTAGGAATCGAAGCAAAAGTTATCGAATCTCGAGAAATGGCTGATTATGTACCTAACCTTACCGGGGCAATCAAGGATGGAGCAAATATAGTGATAGGTGTAGGATATTTAATGATAGATGCATTGGCCGAAGTAGCCCCCAAATATCCGGATACCAAATTTATCTTTATCGATGCAGCAGTAGATAGTCCCAATGTAGCGGGATGTATCTTCAATGAACAGGAAATAGGATTTCTATCCGGGGCATTTATGGGAATGATGACTAAGACTGGAACAGTAGGCTGGGTAGGAGGAATGTTCATTCCCCCGGTAGAAAGATTCGAAGTAGGTGTGAGAGCTGGATTGTTAACCGTTAACGCCCTCTGCAATACTGATGTTGAGATTAAAATAGGGTATGTGGGCAGTTTTGAGGATGTACCCAAGGCCAAATCGATGACCCTTACTCAGATGGGACAAGGAGCAGATATTGTTTTTGCTGGTGGAGGAACCAATACTTTAGGTATTTTTGAAGCAGCCAAAGAAAAAGGAGAAGGATTCTATGCTATCGGAGTCGACCAGGATCAAGATTATATTCAACCGGGCAGCATCCTCACCAGCGCTATGAAGAGAGTAGATGTAGCAGTATACAAGTTAATTGAAGATTATATTAAGGAAGAGTTTAAAGGAGGAATCCATTCTATGGGTCTGGAAGGGGATTTCTTATCCCTTTCTCCTATGAACTATACCAAACATTTAGTTCCTTATCATGTTTTCGGAGTTTTAGAAGCCCTAAGGGAAGCAGTAGTTAAAGGGAAGATTAAACTTCCTACGAGTCAGGATGAACTGAAAGAATTTAAAGCACCCGTTTCCTTAGTGTTTTAAGGGGAAAACTTAAAATATATAATTGATGATAAACAAAAAAGATAGGATAATAAGTTAAAATAATAAATAAGTTATCAATGACGGATGGTCAACACACTTAAAAAAAGAGAAAGGCCATCCGTCATTAATATAATATTAATTATTTAATAAGCGATTTATAATTTATCGGAGAAATTTAAATGGAATCAAAAGAGAAGAAATGGACCATAATCTTAAACCCTCTTTTAGCTTTAATTTTTGGGTTAACAGTGGGGGCAATATTTTTAATTTTTACCAAAAAGAACCCTTTTCAGGTTTATCTATTAATCCTCCAGGGTTCTCTGGGAAGTAAATATTTTATCTCCGAAACCTTGATTAAAGCCACTCCCCTGATTTTAGCCGGTTTGGGTTTGGCTGTAGGATTTAGAGGAGGCCTTTTTAATATTGGGGCAGAGGGTCAACTTTTAGTGGGTGCATTTATAGCTGCTCTGGTAGGGTTTAAAGCAAGTCATCTTCCTCCCCTTTTCCATATTCTTTTAGCTTTGGGAGCAGCGTGTTTGGGAGGTGCTCTATGGGCTGCTCTTGCTGGATGGTTAAAGGCCAAAAGAGGAGTGCATGAAGTAATCAGTACCATTATGTTAAACTATATCGCTATTTATATTACCAATTATCTGGTAAGAGGACCTTTTAAATCGGGTTATCTGCCCAAGACTCCTCTGATTTTATCCAGTGCAAAACTTCCTCTCTTATTACCGAATACGCGCTTAAGCATAGGGATTGTCCTGGCCTTAACTCTGGCTTATTTAATGTATCGTCTGTTGGAACAGACCGTGTTTGGCTATGAATTAAAGGCAGTAGGTTTTAATTCTCAGGCTGCAGAATACGCCGGAATTAATCAGATCAGAATGATTATCCTTACCATGGGTCTAAGTGGGGCATTAGCTGGATTGGCTGGAGGGGTGGAAATCTTGGGACTTCATCATCGGTTTTATGGCCAATTTTCCCCGGGATATGGATTTGATAGTATTGCTGTGGCTTTATTGGGCAAGAACAACCCTCTCGGGGTAGTATTTGCCGCTCTTCTTTTTGCGGCGATGCGGACCGGGGCTATGTATATGCAGAGAATAATGCAGGTATCTACTGATATTGTTCTTATACTACAGGCGGCAATCATCTTTTTTATTGCTATCGAATTTTCTTTTAAGTTTTGGATGACTCAAAGGAGGAAGGTTTAATGTCTTCATCTTTAGTTATAATCTTAAGTTTAACCTTACGCAAAACTACCCCCTTGCTCCTGGCTGCCTTAGGAGGGCTCTTTTCAGAGAGAGTGGGGATAGCTAATATTGCTTTAGAGGGCATGATGCTTACCGGGGCATTTTTTGCAGTAATTGTCTCTTATTTTACCCAAAACCCCTGGTTGGGAGTATTGGCTGGGATGATAAGTGGAATGGGGATGTCCCTTCTTCTGGGTGTGGCCAGTATTAAATTCAAAGCAAATCAGATTGTAACCGGGGCAGCTATCAATATCCTGGCTTTAGGTATAACCGGTTTTTTGTTAGAGACTATCTTTGAAAAGCCGGGGAATTCCCCCATTGTCCCCAAGATAGAGATTATTTCTCTCCCCTTCATTAAGGATATCCCGGTATTAGGGGAGATTATAAGTTCTCATCATATCTTTGTTTATTTCAGTTTTATTTTGGCCTTTTTATTACATATATTCTTTTATAAAACTTCTAAAGGATTGCATATGAGGGCGGTAGGGGAACATCCTTTAGCGGCCGATAGCTTAGGGATTAATGTGTATAAAATTCGTTATTTAGGAGTAAGCATCAGCGGAATTTTAGCTGGATTAGCCGGGGCTTCTCTGTCCTTAGGGGACCTCTCCTTCTTTGCCGAGAGGATGACCGCCGGGAGAGGCTATATCGCCTTAGCCGCTTTAATTTTTGGTAAATGGACTCCACTGGGGGTATTAGGCTCTACTTTGTTCTTTGGATTTGCCGATGCCTTACAGGAGAGCCTGCAGGGGATAGGGATAATTAATCTTCCTTCGGAGTTTTTTCTGATAATTCCTTTTGTATTAAGTTTAGTAGTTCTGGCTGGTTTTGTGGGGAGAGCCCACCCTCCAGCTTCTATAGGAGTACCCTATGAAAAAGGAGAAGAATAGTAGAAAATTCATTGTTTTAATTAATTTAGCAATCTAAAGTGAGGAGGTAAAGATAATATGAATTCTGATTATGAGATAAGAGATATTTCCCTGGCTGCTGAGGGGAGAAAAAAGATTAATTGGGTCAGTGAACATATGCCCATTTTAAATACCCTAAAAAATCAGTTTCTTAAAGAAAGACCTTTTCAGAATAAGAGGATAGCCATAAGTGTTCATCTGGAGGCCAAGACTGCTTATCTGGCCCTGGTGATGAGGAGCGGAGGGGCAGAGGTAGCAGTTACGGGGAGCAATCCCTACTCTACCAAGGATGAAGTAACAGCAGCTTTGGCAGAAGAAGGGGTAAAGGTGTATGCCCAATATGGTGTCTCCGATAATAAGTTCAGATATTATTTAAATCGGGTCTTGGACATTAAACCCCATCTTATCATAGATGATGGGGCAGAATTGGTTTCTATAGTTTCTACCGAAAGAAAAGAATTACAGAGAAATGTTTTAGGTGCAGCAGAAGAGACTACTTCCGGGGTAATCAGGCTGCAAGCCCTGGAAAGAGAAGGTCAACTTGCCTTTCCGGTGATAAGGGTAAATGATGCCTATATGAAATATCTCTTTGATAATCGCTATGGCACTGGCCAGTCAGTCTGGGATGCTATTATGAGGACTACCAATCTTAATATTGCCGGTAAGACTGTGGTAGTAATAGGATATGGTTGGTGTGGTAAGGGCATTGCCTCCCGAGGGCAGGGATTAGGTGCGGAAATAATAATTACGGAAATAAATCCTATCCGAGCTATCGAGGCACGGATGGATGGTTTTAGGGTTATGAAATTAGAAGAGGCAGTTCCCTATGCAGATATATTTATTACTGCTACTGGAAATAAAGATGTATTAGCAAAAAAACATATGGAGAAGATGAAAGATAAAGCTATCCTATCCAATGCGGGGCATTTCGATGTAGAAATTTCCAAGAGAGATTTAGAAGATTTAGCTGTAGAAAAGAAAAGCGAAGTGAGAAAAAACATCGATGAATATATTTTAAAAGATGGCCGAAGAATCTATTTATTGGCTCAAGGGACTCTGGTTAATATTTCTGCCGGAGATGGTCACCCGGTGGAGATTATGGATTTATCCTTTGCCTTACAAGCTCTTTCCATAAAGCATATCAATGACCATTATAAAGAATTAGAAAATAAGCTTTACAAGGTTCCGGAAGAGATAGACCAACAGGTAGCCCGGTTAATGTTAGAAGCTTCGGGGGTAGGGATTGATGAACTTACCCCTGATCAAAAAAGATATCTCCAGGAATGGAAAATTTAAAGAAATAGGATAATTTATCTTTTATGAAATCTAATAAAAAAGAAAAAAGAAAAAGTAAGAGAAAAATCTATCTGGATACTAACCTGCAGATTATATTTGGGATAACCCTGACTTATATTATGGGAGTATCCAGTATTACTCCTGCCTTTCCCAAAATAGTTAAGGAGTTAAATATATCAGCCAAGGATGTCGGGCTTTTAATTGCTGTTTTTTCTTTTCCCGGCATTCTGTTAACCCCTTTTTTAGGGGTGATCGCCGACCGATGGGGCAGGAAGAAGATAATTATTCCCTCTCTAATGTTATTTGGCATAGCTGGAGGATTGTGTTTTTTTGTACGTGATTTTAAGCTATTGCTGATATTGCGTTTAATTCAAGGGATAGGGGCAGCTCCCCTGGGCTCTTTAACTGTTACTATTATCGGAGATCTTTATTCCAAAAAAGAACTTATAACCGCAATGGGCTACAATTCCAGTGTTCGAAGTATAGGCTCTGCAGGTTATCCGGCTATTGGCGGAGCTCTGGCGATGATGGGCTGGCATTATCCTTTTATCTTACCTGTAATAGCTGTTCCAATAGGATTTTTGGTATTATTCAATCTAAAAACTCCGGAACCTGAAAATGAAGTGCATATTAGAGAACATCTGAATATCGTCTGGAAAAAATTAAGAAATCGCCAGGTTGTCGGACTGTTAGTTATTGGTATTATTATCTTTGTTATGCTTTTTGGCTCATATATGACCTATTTTCCACTTTTACTGGGAAATTCATTTGCTGCATCCCCCCTTATTATCGGTTTGATTATGGCTGGTGTATCTCTTATCGCTGCCTTTACCTCTTCCCAACTGGGTAAAATTATCAAGCTCTTTTCAAAGAAAATTATTATGAAAATATCTTTTATTCTCTATGCCCTTGCTTTATCGATTATTCCTCTTATCCCTCGGCTTGAACTATTTTTTATTCCTGTTCTTATTTTTGGGATTGCTCATGGTATGAGTATTCCTGTTATTCAAGCCCTCTTTGCAGGGGCGGCACCTCTGAAATACCGGGCTACTTTTATGTCTATAAGTGGGATGACTTTTCGAGTGGGTCAAACTCTGGGTCCGTTTTTGATAGGGCTGGTTATAGGCGTTTGGGGAATAGGTGGAGCGTTTTATGCTGGGGCAGGATTATCAATATCTATGTTTATAATAATGTTTATGTTAGAATAATATAAAATGGTTATTTTCCAAAAAGCCAAAAAATATTTTCAACAGATTATATCTCGTATCTCGTATTGCGTATCGCGTATCGCGTTGGAAATAAGATTGATTAAGGGGCACAATGAATTGTGCCCTCGCCATACTATTGCCTAATTTCTCCTCTGGGCACGATGCATCGTGCCCCTTACTATTTTGTGTACTTTTGGGTTACAATTATAAAATAGAACTGACTCCATTTTAAAATAAGGAGGAAATTATGAGATTAACAGTAAAAGATGTAGATAAATGTATTGGCTGTCAGAGTTGTATGTTTGCCTGTGCCCGGCGAAAAGGTGAAGCGGGTTTAGCCAGATCCAGTATAGGGATAAGGTCTGCCGGGGGGATGGAACGAGGATTTATCGTAGTGGTCTGTCGGGCCTGTTCTGACCCACCCTGTGCCAGAGTATGCCCTACTAATGCCTTAGTCCCCAAAGAAGGCGGAGGGGTAAAGTTGGATATTACCAAATGTATAGGATGCGGTTACTGTAAAGATGCCTGTATTATAGGAGCCATATTTTGGGATGATGAAATTAACAAGCCGATGGTCTGCACCTATTGCGGTTATTGTGCGAAATTCTGTCCTCATGAGGTGCTGGAATTAGAGAAAGGGGGCTCTTAAAATGTTTAAAAATGATCTTCTGGCCAATGTTCTTTATATAGATCTTTCTCAGAAGAAATATTGGGTAGAAAGAAGAGAAGACATTTTCGAAAAATATTTAGGGGGCGCGGGAGTAGCTATCCAACTTCTTAAAGAAGAATGTCCCGCTGGCAGTGACCCTTTAGGTCCGGAAAATCCTATTATATTTGCGGTGGGCCCCTTGACCGGTCTATTCCCTCTGGCCTCAAAGACCGTAGCTATGTTTAAATCCCCTCATACCGGTAATCTGGGAGAGAGTCACTGTGGAGGGCGGAGTGCGGTAGCTCTTCGTTTAGCCGGATACGGGGCAATGGTAATAAAAGGAGCAAGTTCTACTCCTTTATATTTAGCCATTCATAGTGACCGAATCTATTTCAGGGATGCTTCCGCCCTATGGGGGATGACTAACAGTTTTACGGTAGGAAGAATTATCCGACAAAACGAACCAGCGAGCGGATTAAGGACCATAATGCGGATAGGCGGAGCAGGGGAGAAGTTAATTCCTTATGCCTGTGTTACTACTGAAACTTACCGGCATTTTGGCAGATTAGGTCTGGGAGCGGTGTTTGGCAGTAAAAAATTGAAGGCAGTAGTAATATCCGGTAAACATTCTCTTCCTACCAGGGATAAAACCCAATATCGGAAGATATATGACCATATCTATAAGGCAGCAACTTCCTCACCGGTGATGAAGAAATACCATGACCTCGGTACTGCCGAGAATATCCTCCCCTTAAATGAATTGGGTGGACTTCCTACTCGTAATCTTAAAGAAGCGAAATTTGAAGGAGCCTTGAATATATCCGGAGAGAAGCTGGCCGAGGGATATTTAGGCCGACGGCTGGCCTGTTCTCACTGCCCGGTAGGCTGTATTCATATTGCTGCGCTCAGGGAGCCTTATGAGGATGAATCATATTTCTACAAAACATCCATGATTTCTTATGATTATGAACCTATTTATGCCCTGGGGTCAATGCTTGGTATATCTGATGCTGAAGGACTCTTAAAACTGATTGACCAGATAGAAAGATTAGGTCTGGACTCTATGAGTACCGGGGTAATTTTAGCCTGGGCTACAGAGGCCCAGGAGAGAGGGATTATTTCTGAAAAAGATACTAATGGCATCAAATTTAGCTGGGGAAACTATTCCTCTTTTATTAAGGCAGTGCAATTTATTTTTAAACAACCGAACCAGTTCTATCAGGCCCTGGCCCGGGGAGTCGAATATGCTGCCCAACAATACGGAGGAGAAGACTTCGCCCTTGCCTTTGGTGGAAATGAAATGGCTGGATACCATACCGGTCCGGCTGCTCACATCGGCCTTCTGGTTGGGGCAAGGCACAGTCATCTGGATAATGGCGGATACAGTATAGACCAGAAGATTTTGGCCAAAGAAAAAACTACTCCCGAAAAATTGGCTAAAGAATTGTTAAATGAGGAACGCTGGCGTCAGATCCTCTCCAGTCTGGTAGTATGCTTCTTTGCCCGAGGGATTTATGGAGCAGATATTATCACTCAGGCTCTTTATTCTGCTGGATATGATATCACTTCTGACGATCTTCTTAATATTGGGAAGGAAATACATCGAGAAAAATATAATTTTAAAATTCAGGAAGGATTTTCTTTAGATAATTATCGTTTACCTGAACGAATATTTGAAACCCCTTCATTAGTGGGCAAAATAGACAAGACTTTTGTGGACAAAGTGGTGAAGTGTGTTAAAAACGAAATTTTTAAATAAATGAACTCTTTAATATTTGTCGAGGGACGGTCCTTTGACAAAGTTTAACATTGTCAAGAAGTTTGTCAAAGGACTGTTCCTTGACAAACTTCTTTGATAAAAGAGTTTTTAAGTGAGATAGAATAATATACCCAAAAAATGAGAAATGCTTCCGCCTAAAACAAATAGATGCCAGATGGGGTGGTGGTAAGGCAATCTTTTCCATAAATAAAATATTATTCCTAAAATATAGCAAGCTCCTCCGATAAGAAGCCAGGCAATCATTCCCTTGGGAACCATCTGTATCATTGGCTTTATGGCAATAACCACAAGTAATCCCATAACTACATAAGATAATACCAATAAAGCTTTAAGTTTATCCAGAAGGAGTGCGGTGATAATAATTCCTCCTATTGCCATTGCCCAGGCAAGCCCAAAGAGAGTCCATCCCCAAGCTCCTCTCATAAGTGTAAGGGTAACAGGTGTGTAGGTGCCTGCAATAAGAAGATAGATTGCTGAATGGTCCAGAATTCTGAAAAAATTCTTTATCTTTGAGTTTACAAAGCTATGGTAAAGGGTGGAAGAGAGATAAAGCAAAATAAGTGTAGCTCCGTATATACTGAAACTCACTATTCTCCAGGCATCACCGCGTCTGCTGGCAAGAACTGCTAAAATTACCAGAGCAGCAATACTTAAACCTGCTCCGATACCATGAGTAATACTGTTGGCAATTTCCTCACCCAAGGTCTGAGATTTAAGTGAATGGGCTTGTGTTTTTAAAGCATTTTTCTCGTTTTCTAAATTTTTCATTTAATAATATTTACCTCATGTCTATTCTATATTTTAATATGTTGAAAAACTTTTTCAATAAAGTATATCTATGTTAGAATTATAGCATATCACATAGTTGAATAGTAATTTACCAGGGGACTTGTCAGGGGACGGTCCTTTGACAAGGTTTTAAATCGAAGGTATAATAAAAAAGCTGTGGGGTAAATAATATGTCTAGACAGAAGAGAATATTAAGCTCAAGCCAGATTTATCATATTATGCTTAGAGGTAATTCTGGAAGAGATATTTTTCTTGATGATAAAGATCGGCAAAAATTTTTATATACTTTAACCAACAAGAAGAAGGATAATGAATTTATCCTCTATGCTTATTGCCTGATGGATAATCATTTACATTTAATCTTAAAAGAGAATAAAGATAATATTTCTCATATAATGAAAAGAATTAATACTGTTTACGCAATATATTTTAATAAAAAATACCAACAGAGTGGCCATCTCTTTCAAGATAGATTCAAGAGTGAAGTTGTAGAAGGTGAACCATATTTATTAGCAGCAATCCGTTATATCCATAATAATCCCCTCAAAGCCAGGTTGGTAAAACTACCAGAAGATTATAAGTGGAGCTCCTATTCTGAATATCTTAACAATCAAACTAGAATGATTGCAATAGAAGATGTTTTAAAGCTATTTTCGAAGAATTTACCGAAGGCCCTCTCTTTATTTATAAAATTTTCTCAGGAAGAAGACAATCGTGATTTTTTAGAATACAAAGAAGGCAATCAGAATAAAAAAGAGATAGATACTAATCAGAAAGCCTTAAATTTCCGAGATCAATATCTAAAAAAAAATCATCTTGAACTTACATCACTAAAGGAGAGAAGAAATAAAATCTTTCGTGATGAGCTGATAAGTGAATTAAAAAATAAATCAGTATTGGCAGATAGGGAGATTGCTAATCTTTTAGAGATTAATCGAGGGATTGTGCAATTGGTCAAGTCATAAAAAGTTTAAAAAGTTTGTCAAAGGACCGTCCCTTGACAATTTTTAAAGGAAAAAGGATAAAAAAGAAAGAGAGTATTGATTGTGATGGAATTTGTTTTAATTTTATTAGGAAT
>JAHJOY010000318.1 GCA_018819665.1 bacterium | reverse complement strand
GTTTATTAAAAAATTTATATTGTATTAATTAGGAGTAAAAATGAATAATACAACTGATAACCCCCCGAAAAAAAATTTAGTTAAAGAGATATTGGCCTGGAAGAAAAAGAGAGAAGCAGTAATTTTAGCTCATGTTTATCAACCCGGTGAAATTCAAGATATTGCCGATTTTACAGGTGATTCGCTCTTCCTCAGCCAGCAAGCAGCTAAGACTCAAGCAAAAGTTATCGTATTTTGTGGAGTTCAGTTTATGGCCGAAACTGCATCTATTCTCTCTCCAGAAAAAATTGTTCTACTTCCTGAAATTAAGGCTGGATGCCCTCTGGCTGATATGGCACCAGCTGAGAAAGTAAAAAGTAAAATAAAAGAACTACCTGAGGCAGTAGTGGTTTCTTATGTGAATTCATCAGCAGTTGTAAAATCTTTAAGCGATTACTGTTGCACTTCTGCTAATGCTGTTCAAATTGCTCGGTCAATTCCTGCTGAAAAAGAAATTTTATTTCTTCCCGATATGAATTTAGCTGACTTTACTGCCCGAAAAGCAAGACGAAATATCATCCCCTGGCAAGGTTATTGTCCGGTCCATAATATTTTAACTAAAGAAGATGTCATAAAAGTCAAAAAACTCCACCCTCAAGCTGTGCTCTTAGTTCACCCTGAATGCCGCCCGGAAGTATGTAATCTGGCTGACTATATCGGCAGTACCAGAGGAATTATTGAATTTGCCAGTAATAATCCGGCTAAAGAATATATTATTGGTACAGAACTGGGAATATTTCATCCTTTAAAAAAGAATAATCCGGACAAACAATTTTTCCCTGCCTCTAAAAAAATGATTTGTAAAGATATGAAACTTATTACTTTAGAAAAAGTTCTCTATTCTCTGCAAAACTTAGAACCCCGAATCACAGTACCAGAGGATATAAGAATAAAATCTCTAAAAGCATTAAATCGAATGATAGAAATTAGTTAGTCAATTAGTTGCTTAGCTAGTTGGTTAAATAGTATTTAATATCTAGCGAATAGAATCTTGTATTACAGCGAAAAACGCAAAGCGCAAAGCGCAAAACTATAACTTAAAATTCAAAATTGAAAAAACTTGCAAATTGTAACTTGAAACTATTAAGTTATTACTTATTACTAATCACTCTATACGCTATTAGTTATATGCTATATTAAAAAAGTTTTAAGTTTTGAATTATGGTTTTTAGTTTTTCGCTTTAAATTTTTAATTTTACTGGCATAGTTGCTCAACAATTTAAATATTTCATCATATTAAAATCTTTTCGGAAGGATTATTTTAAAATGTTCCCACGTTATTTAATTAATTTTGATCTATCCAAAGTTAAAAAAATTTATACAGATTTTTTGATTGTAGGCTCCGGAATAGCTGGCCTATATACTTCACTTAAAATTTACGATAAAGGAGAAGTTGTTCTACTTACTAAAAGTAAATTAAAAGAAAGCAGTACGGAATATGCTCAGGGAGGTATAGCGGTAGCTTTAGGAGATAAGGATTCACCCCACTTACACATGGAAGATACCCTAAAAGCCGGTGCAAATTTTTGCGACCCCGAAGCTGTAGAAGTTTTAGTGACAGAGGGGCCGAAATGTGTTGAAGAGTTAATAGAATTAGGAACCAAGTTTGATAAAGTTGAAGGTAAATATAAAACTGCTTTAGAAGCAGCTCATCAAAGGCCTCGAATTTTGCGTGCCCATGGGGATGCTACCGGAGCAGAAATTGAGAGGTCTCTTTCTGAAAAAGTAATTAATGAAAATAAAATAAAAATTAAAGAGAACATTTTAGTAATAGATATTATAACCGAACATAATACTTGTTACGGCCTACTTGCTTTAGATAGCAATACCAATGAAATTATCGCCTATTTGGCAACTGCAACTATTTTAGCCAGCGGCGGAGCGGGGCAACTTTTTTCCAATACCACTAATCCTAAGGTAGCTACAGGAGATGGAATTGCTATGGCCTATAGGGGAGGAGCAAAAGTAACAGATTTAGAATTCATTCAATTTCATCCTACTGCTCTCTATCACCAAGGAAGTCCCAAATTTCTTATTTCTGAAGCAGTTCGCGGTGAAGGTGCTATTCTAAAAAATATTAAAGGCGAGCCATTTATGCAATCTTATCACTCTCTTGCTGAATTAGCTCCTAGAGATATAGTTGCCCGAGCCATTTTTGACCAGATGAAAAAAACTAAAAATGATTACGTTTTATTGGATGCCACTAAAATAAAAAATAAATTTTCCCAACGCTTCCCCACTATCTATAAAAATTGTTTGGACTTAAATATCGATCCGGAAAAAAAATATATCCCGGTAGCTCCTGCAGCTCACTATACTATTGGAGGCATAAAAACCGATACCTGGGGACAAACCAACTTAACTAATCTTTATTCCTGCGGAGAATGTACTTCAACAGGAGTTCATGGTGCCAATCGCTTGGCCAGCAACTCACTTTTAGAGGGGCTGGTTTTTGGTAATAGAATCGCCCAGAACATTAAAGAAAACAAATCACTTTTTTCTCAAAAAATAGACGAAGAAATAAATATTTCTTATAATATTCCACGAAAAAAAATTCGAGAATTCGACCCGAAACAAATAAAAAAAGAACTACAAAAACTTATGTGGGATAAAGTAGGAATCATTCGAAATTCCTCTGATTTAAAGAAGGCAAGACAAAAAATTAGCGAATGGAAATTTATATTCAAATCAGAACTTAAAACTACTGAGGATTTTGAATTAGCTAATCTTATTATCTTAGCTGACCTGATTACTAATTCAGCTTTACAGCGTGAAGAAAGCCGGGGAGTACATTACCGCAAGGATTTTCCCGATAGAGATGATATAAACTGGAAGAAACATATTGTATATTGACATTCAATTTGCCAATTCACCAATTAACCAATTACCCAATTTCAGTTCTCGTGAATAGTGTCTCGCAGATAAAATAGAATTCAGGAGCCAGAATATTTAATAGAGTAGGGATACGATGAATTATGCCTATCCAATTCTAACACGGCACGCCGTGTTGCTACATTATTTTTAACTAAATTGGTAGATTGGGGAATTGGTCAATTGGCCAATTATTCTATAAAGAGGTGTTTTAAAGATGGACTTTTCAATAAAAGAAGATATCCTGATAGATAAAATAATAGAACAGGCTTTATTAGAAGATATTGGAACCGGAGATATTACCACCGAATCTATTATTCCTTCTAATTTAAAAGCTAAAGGGATAATTAAAACCTCTGAAGAAGGTGTAATTGCCGGTTTAGATATTGCCTACCTGGTATTTCAAAAATTAGATTCAGAGATTATTTTTCAAGAAAAAACTAAAGACGGGACAAAAGTTGCTCGGGAAAAAGTATTAGCAGAAATTACTGGTTCTGCCCAAACTATTCTAAAAGGAGAAAGGGTTGCCTTAAATTTCCTTCAGCGAATGTCCGGTATAGCCACCATTACCTCTAAATTCTGTCAGGAAGTAAAAGATTTCCCGGTTCGAATAGTTGATACACGTAAAACTACTCCTGGATTACGAATATTAGAAAAATATGCTGTCCGCATGGGGGGAGGATATAATCACCGCTTCGGATTATATGATGCTGTATTAATTAAGGATAATCATATAGCAGTAGCAGGAGGAATTAAATCAGCAGTAAATTCTGTCCGAAAACAAATCTCTCATACAGTAAATATTGAAGTCGAAGTAGAAAACTTATCTCAGCTTCAAGAAGCTTTAAAGATGAAAGTTGATATAATAATGCTGGATAATATGAATTTAGATACTATGAGAGAAGCGGTAAAAATTGTTAAAGGTAAAGCCTTAATTGAGGCATCAGGAGGAATTACTTTGGAGAAAGTGCGGAAAATTGCTCAAACGGGAGTAGATTTAATTTCTATTGGCGCCCTCACCCATTCAGTAAAATCGTTAGATATTAGTATGGAAATGAAAAACGTATCTCGTATATCGTGAATCGTATCTAGTTAAGAAAAAAAGAAGCCAGAAGCCAGTATTCAGGAGTCAGAGGATTATTCACAGATGGCGTTGAAGAAGTAGGGGTTCGATTCATCGAACCCGCAATAATGTAAGCGCCATACGCCACACGCTAACATACGCGATACTCGATAAAAAATATGCTATACGAATTACTATTCATTATCGACTAGTTAATTGGTGAATTGGAGAATTGGTATATTGGTAGATTAAGGCTTATTCATCTCATATATCATACGCAATCCCTGCAAGGTCAAAAAAGGATTGATTTTATCGATTAGCTTACTTTCGTTTCCCATCAATTCTGCCTGGCCGCCGGTAGCTACTACTACAGAATCTTCCCCTAACTCTCTCTTAAACCGTCTAATTAATTCATTAGTTAATCCCAAATAGCCAAAGAACATTCCTGACTGCATTGCGGTAATAGTATTGCTGCCTATAGAATGTTTGGGTTTTATAAATTCTATTTTGGGTAGCTTGGCCGTCTTTTCAAACAGAGCTTCTGCTGAAATTTCTATTCCGGGAGTAATCGCCCCGCCCAGATAAACTCCCTCCTTATTAACTGCACAAAATGTAGTGGCTGTTCCAAAATCTACAATTATTACCGGCCCTCCGTATAATTTATAAGCAGCAATGGCATTGACAATTCTATCTGCCCCCACTTCCTTGGGATTATCTGTTTTAATATAAATTTCAGTCTTTATCCCTGGCCCTACAATAATTGGAGGTACTTTAAAATAGTCCACAGACATCTTTTTTAATATCCAGGTTACCGGAGGGATAACACAGGAAATAACTACTGATTTAATATCTGAAAAGGATAAATTAGAATCGGAAACCAAACTCTTAACTAACATTCCATACTCATCCTCTGTCTTATTCAGATCAGTAGAAATTCTCCAATGGCCTAATAATCTCTCTTCTTTGTATACCCCTATTACCGTATGGGTATTACCTACATCAATTACTAAAATCATCATATCCCCTCCCTCGAATTATATGCCCCTTTGTCATTCCCGCCTGTCTGCCGTGTCTGCCGTGCCTGCACAGGCAGGCGGAAGCGGGAATCTATCTTTCTTTTTTTAAGTGATTTAAAGAACCGTTGTCCCCTGAATCATTTTAAATAATCCACAACATTCCAGTTAAAATTTTGTAAACTTAAACAATAAAAATAGAGTAGAGGAATACTCAACTCCCCTACTCTATAACTTTCCTAATAACCAGCTCTTTTTAAAGCTTTGACTAATATAAATACTAATAATATTGCTACTACCACTTCCGGAGTACCATGAACTACTGCAATGCTGGCACTTACTTTTACCGGAAGATATCCTCTTAAAGTAGCCAATCCCAATACTCCGATAGTGTTGGTAAGAGTTCCTAAGGCCGCCGCAATAGCACTGTTCTTCCAGAGATATTTGTAAGAATAATAAGCCGCTACTCCGATAAATATTCTGGGTAAAATAGCGATTATAGGGTCGGCAAATATGGGGTTAGTGGCATTTGTAAAACTGTAAACTCCGAAGATTAATCCTACTAATGCACCTACTATCGGACCTTCGAGTATCCCACCTAAAATGGCTGGAATGTGCATAATGGTAGCATGACCGGCTGGAGTTGGAACAGGGATAAACCCCAACCTGGTTACTCCTAAGATGATAGCAATTGCCCCCAGCATACCGGATATAGCCAGCTGCCGGGTAGTAAGCTTAAATCCTAATAAAGCAGAATCTCTATTCATTTTTTTCACCTCCGTTCTAGTTCCGTCATAAGATACTAGACGAAATACTATTAATTTTATTTACTCCTGGTCTTGTTCTCCTGCAAGATACAAGCTCTCGGGTAAAGGTGTATCCTTTACACCCATAGTGTAAGATACTTTAATAATTATGTCAAGTCAAAAAGTTAACCAAAGGTGCCTGGCACCTTTGGTTAACTTTTTGACTTACAAATTTATTTGATATTCTTTGATTTTGTTCTGCAGGCTTCTTCGGCTTATTCCTAAAATCTCTGCTGTTTTAGTGCGATTTCCCTTGTTTTGGACTAAATATTTTATAATTAGCTCTTTTTCTGCTTCTTTTAAAGTCCCCTTTTTTTCAATGTATGTTTCTTTGTTTATAAAATTGAAATACTTTCCATCGATTATTCCGTCTTTTGCCATAATCATACTTCGCTCAATAATATTTCCTAACTCTCTTATATTACCGGGATAATTATAATCCAGCAGTAATTCCATAGCTTTTGCAGAAACTTTTTTAACTTTTTTATTTAAGATTTTATTATATTTAGCGATAAGATGCTCCACAATTAAAGGTATATCCTCTTTCCTTTCCCTTAAAGGAGGAACATCTACACTAAAGACATTTAGCCGATAAAATAAATCCTCTCTAAACCTTCTTTCTTCTACTTCTTTTTTTAAATCTTTATTGGTAGCAGATAATATTCTTACATCAACTTTAATGCTCCTTGAACTTCCTACCCTTTCAAATTCCCTTTCCTGTAAAACTCTAAGTAATTTTGTTTGGATAGTAGAGTCTATCTCTCCTATTTCATCTAAAAAAATAGTTCCTTCATTTGCCATTTCGAAACGACCTATCCTTTTAGCAATTGCTCCGGTAAAAGAACCTTTTTCATGTCCAAAGAGTTCGCTCTCCAGGAGATTGGGAGAAAAGGCTACACAATTTACCACTACAAATGGACCATTTTTACGCAGACTGTTTTTGTGTATTGCTCGGGCTATCAACTCTTTTCCTGTACCACTCTCCCCGGTAATAAGCACAGTAGCAGTAGTGGGAGATACGTTTTTCACCATTTCTAAAACTTTATTTATAGAATTACTCTTTCCTATAATTTCATGAAAGTTGAATCTCTTCTCTTCTTCCTCTCGATAGTAGATGTTTTCCACTTCTAATTCATATTGCTTAATTGCTCTATTAGTTATAATTTTTAGTTCTTCAATATCGAAAGGTTTTATTAAATAATCCAAAGCCCCTAATTTCATTGCTTCCACCGCTTCGGGAATACTCCCATAAGCAGACATCATAATAACCGGTAGATTTAAATCATTTTCTCTTATCTTCTTTAAGGTTTCTATACCATTTAAACCGGGCATTTTAAGATCTAATAATACCAAACTGTAATTTTCTTCCTGTAATCTCTTTAGAGCCTCTAAGCCATTATCAGCTTCTTTAACTATAAATCCCTCCGGAGATAATACCCGGGTTAACATTTTTCTTATATTTTGTTCATCATCGATTACTAATATTTTTCGCAAAATTACCACCCTCCTTTTTGAGGTAAAAAAATAACAAACTTTGTTCCTTCCCCTTCTTTGGATTCAACTTTAATCTCTCCCTGATGAGCCTCTATCAACTTATACACTATAGAAAGACCCAATCCGGAACCTTTATCTTTGGTGCTAAAGAAGGGGTCAAATATTTGAGAAAAATCTTTTTCAGGAATACCAATCCCGCTATCTTCAATAATTAATTTTATAGCTGGTTCTCCCTTTAAAAGAGTTTTTTCAGTTTTAATTTTGATTTCCCCTTTCTTGGGGACAGCCTGAATAGCATTAATAATTGCATTCATTAAAATCTGCCTTACCTGGTCTTCATCAGCTTGAATTTTAGAAATATCCGGGGAAAGTTCCGGACTAAATTTAATCTGCTTATCTTCTATCTCTAATTTAAACAATTCAGTAATCTTTCTTATTAAATCATTTAAAGAAAAACGGGTTAAGTTTGGTTTTTTCAATTTGGCGAAATCTAAAACCTGGAACACTAATTTATTTAATCTATCTACTTCCTGAATAATGGCATTTAAGTCCTCTTTTCTTTCATCGGTCTTAGAGAATGAATTATAAACAAACTGTGCTAACCCTCTGATTGAACTTAAAGGATTCCTAATTTCATGGGCAATCCCGGCAGAAAATTTACCTAAGGCAGCCAATCTCTTATTACGAGCTATTTCTTCATTTAAATTTTTAATTTCAGTTACATCCCTTATTTCCGCTACCACGCCTGTGATTTCTCCCAATTCACCGGTTAAAAAGGAAGTGTTAACCTCCAGTATTTTTTTATTTAACCCTTTTTCTTCTAAAATTATTTCCTGATTGATATTTTTTCTCTCTAATAAGCATTTCTTAAAAATACATTCTCCCTCAATATTTAAATTCAATACTTCCTGACAATCTTTATTTAACGCTTCTTCTCTACTTTTGCCAAAAATCTCTTCACTCTTACGATTACAGGTCTTAATGATACCATTATTATCTACTGAAATTACCGCATTAGCCATAGTCTCTAATAATTTTGAAGTATATACTTTCATTTCATTCAAGGTCTTTTTTACGATATAGGTCTCTTGTAATTTAAAAATTACATAAATCCCAAATAACGCAAGAGCCATTATAATGCTGTAATTTAAAATTATTCTTCTTCCAGTCTGACTCAAGCGCAGATAATAACCTTCTAAATTTATCCCCACCACTAAAGAACTATTTATAATAGGTAATGTTTTCCAAATATCTAGATTGAATGGTTTTATTACTTGAAGTATTCTATTGCCTTTTTTGTCTTCAGTATTTATAAAATTTATTTTGCCAGGTTTAGGGATTTTTATGACATTTTGCCATCTTTCTTCTTCAGTACTGATTAAAATTATCCCTTTATCGTTACAAATATCGATATAGCTTACCCCTTCTTTTTTTAAAAGCACTAAAATATCTTTTAAAGTATTTTCATTTAAGATAAACTGGGGGCCAAGAGTTTGGATAGAAAAGGCAATATTTAATCCTTCCGAGCGGGCTAATTCCCATAAATAATATCTTTCTCTTTGTACTTCTTTATAGGTCAAAGAACCCAGTAATAGAGTAAGAAGCAAGATAATAATTAAAGCTAAAACAATATTTCTTTCTCGAAAAGGTAATGACTCAAATATTTTTTGATTTTTCCCTTTTTTCAACTTTATAAACCATCTCTTTCCATTTTTCCGCTTTCGCGAAGGTAAACTTCC
>JAHJOY010000317.1 GCA_018819665.1 bacterium | reverse complement strand
TTTCAAGATAATTTTGCAGATATAGTTATGGGAGGCTATGTATTTGGAGATAACAAAGAAGCGGAGCATAAGGAAATGGAGAGGGTTACAAAGAAGGGCGGTATAGTTATATATTGTCCCGGGAATGATGATTTGGATAATGAGAGACATCAATTTCTTGTTAACAAGGGGTACAAGTGGTCCAAATTTGAAACGCCAGGAAAAGGAATGAAAAGAAAATACTGGAGATGTATTATCTGATTGTTTGTAAGTCAGTTTATTAAGAATTCCTCTCTCTGTCATTCCCGTGAAACTTGTACTCGTGAAAACGGGTAACGGGAATCTATCTTCCTCTCTTCGGAATATAACAACCGGCAAATTCATCTTATATTTTTTACTAAAAAAGCAGGATTTCCCCAATGTTTTATCGAATTATAAAATTAGGTTATATATGAGATATTGTTATATAAAAAATTAGACAATATCTATGGAGGTGAAGATGAAAGATGAGCAACAAAAACAAATGGTTGAAATTCACATTTTTTACTATCCTATTAATCGGAGCTGGATACTTCTTCGGAACAATCTGTAGGCAAATCGGCCAAGCTTATAACTTGATACTTTCTCCCTCTGGGGAGCTCCTGTATCTACTATTATGGTTATTGCTATCTCTGGGCGGGTTAATGGTGGCTGCTGGTTTAGTAGCAGCTCTACTGAGACCTTTATGGATTGGCATCATAGCCTTTATTCTCTCCGGATTAGCTATACTTCTGGGCTGGCGGCAGGTGACAGCAGGCAATGGCATTCTGATTCTGGGGTACCTTCTTGTTGCATTTTTCTACACCTTTGTAGTTGCGAGGGAACTAAATGAGCGGATTAGGTTCTCTGTGCGGCCCATCAGTGAAGGTCAAAATATATTGCTTATGGTCCTTATACTTGTGATCTGTGGGAGTCTATATTTTGGCTGTACTGCACATATTGAGCAAGAAGGGTTTACACCGCCTCAGTTTTACATCAAGATGTTTATGGAGCAGATGGAAAAACAGATCGAAGCCCGGGTGCCTGCAGAGGAACGTCAAGAGGTAATAACTCAGTTCAGAAAAGAATTCCAACGTACCGTTGATGAATTTTTTGAGAGTACGGTGAAACCTTATGAAAAGTATATCCCCTTAGCCATAATTGCAGTTTTATTTATGCCTTTGGTGACAATTACCCGCCTACTAGCCTGGGTACCAACTGTGCTTATGAGTATTATATTTCCGTTGCTCAAAGCACTGGGCGTAGTAAAGCTAATCAGCGAGACCCGGGAGGTACAGAGGTTGGTTATCAGCTAAAGTTCCTAATAAATTAATAAATAGGGACACATCCTATTTTATAATAAATCCTTCTGTGCCAACCTCAGATCACCGAGAAAGTAAAAAAGAATTCAAATTAAGAGGATATAGACAGAAGATGAGAAAAGCATATCTTCATCAAAAGAATATCAAAAAGAACTTGAAGAGAGTTTAAAGAGGCTGTGTGAGAGATATGGAATTAAAAACAGAATTACTTAACAGCGGATATACGGTTCACTTCACTTACATAAACGCCTTCAGCAACTTCTTTTATCCGTAAAACGTTAGGTAAAATTGGTTTAGCCATTACTTTATTAAGTACGATTTTTAGGTGTGGTTATGATGATAAGTAAGCACTATGAAGAATTTATGAAGATGGCAATTGAAGAGGCTAAAACCTCTTTAAAAGAGGGAAATAAAGGGTTTGGAGCAGTAGTGGCTAAAGACGGAAGAGTAATTGCAAGTGCACATGATACAGAGGTTACGGATCAAGATTCTATAGCTCATGCAGAAATTAATGCAATAAGGAAGGCTTCAAAAATTTATAGAAAAGACCTAACCGGTTGTCTTATCATTTCAACTCACGAACCATGTCCCATGTGCACGGGATCAATAATTTGGTCAAATATTTCTGAAGTAGTATATGGAGTGTCTATAAGAGACTCGATAAAAGCTGGAAGAGACATGATAAATTTAAGCTGCAAGGAAATTATTAAAAAGTCGAATGCCGAGATTAATATACATGATGGTATTCTTAAGAAAGAATGCCTCAAACTTTATAATAATGATATAAGAAAGCTAGTAAGAAAATTTCGGAAATCTGAATGGACGATCACAGAAGAGGATCTTCTTAATAAAAGGATGCAGTGGTTTGAGAGTAATAAAATAATGATACGTAAGTTAAAAGGTAGCGATCTTGAAAAAGCATATCATTTGATTCTTATGAAGATAGGCATAAAAAGTAGCGAAGCACCCATAGTGGAAAAGTCAGAAAATAAAATTATATTTCATTCTAAGAACTACTGTCCGTCTTTAGAGGCTTGCATTATTTTAGATTTAGATACAAGGGAAGTTTGTAAAGAAGTCTATGAAAGACCAACTGAAGAGTTAATTAGAAGACTAAATCCCAAATTGAGATTTACTAGAAATTATGAGTGTATTAGACCTTACTCAGATTACTGTGAAGAAATTATTATATTAGAGAAGTAAATTCATAACCCAGCGCAGTCAATTTGGACGGTAAGAGGGTTAGGAAGGAGACTCGTCGAAATAGCTTAAAATTGAGAAAATTATTTCTCTTAAAGGAGGTAAATTATTATGACTAAACATGAATTTGGTATTGAAAAACCAAAAAATCTTAAAGAGGAATGGCCAGGACAATATAAAATATTTTCTTGGTTAGAGTATGTGGTGAATATACCATACCCAATTTTTATTGTCACTACCTATAAAGCCAACGGGAAGGCAAATGCTAATTTATGGTCATGGGGATTTTTCGCCGGGGAAGAAAGTGGTTTTTATTCTTTGATTGCCTTAACTGATACCACTCACACTTATGAAAATATAAAACGTACGAAAGAGTGGTGTATTAATATCCCATCTTTAGATTTTAAAGAAGAATGTTTTAAAACAATAGAGCATAATCAGGTTGATGATGATGAAATTGCACAAGCAGGATTTACCAAAGAATCAGCCATATGTGTTTACGCCCCCAGAATAAAGGAATGCCCAATATCATTAGAATGCAAACTCGAATGGGAAAAATCTTTATTTAAGAATAGCTCTCAGAAAATAATTTGTGGTAAAATAGTACATTTTGGAGTGGATGAAAAAGTGGTTAATCTCGACCAAAAAACGAGGATTGAGAAATTGAAAATAATGTATAATTTCAGAAGTCAATTAAATCCATTAACCGGAGAATTGACACCCGGGGGTATAAGTATTATAGATAAATCGGCTTTTAGTGATTAAGATAGTAGTTTATTTTCTAATATTCTATGACCGGATTGTGATAATTGGTTTACTATTATTTTTAATCGACTAATAGAAAAGCGGTCTAAAAAGTTGGGAGAAAAGTGGGTAGAAAATACCCAAAAAACTACCCAGAAAAGTTAAATACTACCCAGATAAAATGATAAATATTATTAAGATGAATTCAAGAATTAGCAGGTTGAAGTTAGCAAAAGAATTGAATCTAAGTGATTAAACTATTAAGAAGAAGCAGTCATGGTCTGTGCATGCCAAGTCGTTGTTCAGTTGCTTGTAAAATCATTTTTAACGTTTCGTCATATGATATCCCTGCAATCTCGGCCATCTTGACAAGATGACCATCCCAGCACCAACCTGGGTTAGGATTTACTTCAAGGAGCTTTGGGGTGCCATTTACATCAACTCTCCAGTCAAATCGACAGTAATCTTTACATTCCAACCTCTCGGATAGTTTCAAACAACACTCTATAATAAATTTTTCTACATCTTCCGAAAGGTCGGCGGCAGTAGATTTTATATTCCAGTAAGGTGATTCCGGGAGCCACTTAGACTCGTAACCGCATATCTGTGGCAAGTTTTCTGGCAGTAATGAATAATCTGCCATAATGATAGGTAAGACAGTATAGGGTTCAGGAGGATTTCCTATTACCCCGACACTAAGGTCTTTTCCGGTAAGAAGTTCCTCAACCAGAATGGGTTTATCGTAACCAAATTTTTCCCTGATCTCTGAAATAGCATTTACTAATTCTTCAAAACTATTTGCCACGCACCTCTGGGTAATCCCAAAACTGGAATCTCCGAAGTTAGGTTTTGCAATTACCGGAAAACTAAAGGGCAATTCAAAGGTAGTGTCTTCGGGCTTAATAAAGAAAGCTTCCGGTACCGGAATTTCCATCTCCCTTGCAATTCCACGTACTAATGATTTGTCGTAACAGTAAGCAAGACATTGGGGACCTGAGCCGGTGTATGGTATACCGAGCATTTCCAGCAAAGAGGGTATATGGAGCTCTTTTTGCGCATCATTGTAGTAACCTTCATCACACAGGTTAAAGGCAAAATTAATTTTCTCTTTCACTTTTATTAAGTCCTGTATTAAAGTATCGTGATTGGTTAGATAAGTAAAATCAAAATTATTCAGTTCCTTTAATCCTGATTTTAATTGGTCTATGGTGTAAAAATCATCATCATCAAAGATGGTAGAAGGTTTTAAAAGGTCTGCTTTGTGAGGGTCTCCTAAAATTACTACCACATTTTTTAGCTCTTTTTTGGGCTTCTTTTTAACGGGTGTCCATTCTTTTTTAGTCACGGCTGTAACAATTATACATCTTTCCATCATACCCAAATCTTGATTTCGTTTGGAATCAGGAGAGATTTGGCCATGAAAAGTTATGTCACTGAAACCAGCTGTTTCCAAAAGGCGAGTTAAACTTTCTTTAGAGTAAAGTCTTTCAGCGTAGAATTGGTCTGTTATCATACCCTTTTCTATATGACTAATAATTTCTCTGGATATGAGACGCTGCTTATCAAGAGAAAGTGAGCGCTCTCTGCAAACAAAATGTTTTTTGTCTATCCACTCCCAAGATCTGCTTTGAAAGCGTTTCCTTAAGTATTCTCCGTCGGTAATCTCAATAAGAAGTTTTCCCCAAGGTTTTAAAACTCTAAATACTTCCTTTAGCACTCTCAGGTCATCCTGGATAGTCTCAAAATAGCCGAAGCTATTGCCCAATATGGTTACAACATCAAAAGCATCGGGTGGAGAGGGAATTTTGCGGGCATCACCCTCTCTGAATTTGATATTAGTATCTTCCTTTTTTGCACGTGCTTTAGCTTTTTGGATTAGATAATGGGAGCGATCTAATCCTTCAATATTTTTAAAATTTCTCCTGGCCAATTCAAGAGAATGTCTACCCTGTCCACAGCACAGGTCAAGAATTCTATCTTCCGGCGAGAGTTTTAGAATATTTAAAAATAGGGCAATTTCACGAGAGGTTATACTCAAGTCGTCTACTACGTCACCATCAGTTTTTAAATAAAGGTAATTAAAGATACGGCTCCACCAGTCCGGGCGAACGTGTTCTTCAAGGTCAGGGACAGGACCTAAAAATATTTTTCGGTCTTTACCATTTTTCCTTCGCTGCGGAGGTTTGTCCGAAGAAGTTTTTTGAGTCATAGTTTTCCTCTATATTTTTTAAAAATTCTGTACAAATTTTACTTTAATTAAAACCTGTATACTTGTTTTTTTATTTATATTTCTTATACATAAAATATTTAGGAATGTCAATAGGGCGAACACTGTTTTTTAAAAAAAAATTAAAAAATTTTTTTACCACGGCAATTTCCTTTCCCGCTCCCTCTCTACCATTCCCCCTTCCAATATGTCATCCCCGCACCCACTGCAGCGGGAATCCATTCCTTCTCTTTCATTGCAAAACGACGTAGCAATCTCAAAGGTAGGGGGCTGATTCATCAGACGCGTCTTTCTTTTTCTGAAAACTGCAAACCCTTGCAACTTGCATCTTATAATCTGCAACTTTTTTCCCAAAAAGCAGGATTTTCCCAACCTATTGTCGAATCCTTAATAAGTATTCAAAAATAACCAAAAAAAATCAACTTTTTTCATTTTTTTCCTAATTCTTGCCATACAGTAGTCATAACAATATGGTATAATTATAAAAATTTGTCTATTTTCTTAATCGGAGGTAAAAAAGATGAACAAGATTGAAAGATTGATGAACACCATTATCATCCTAAAGACTCATCCCGGCATCCAGGTAGGGAGTTTAGCCCGGATACTTAATATCTCCTGCCGTACCATCTATCGGGACTTCAAAACCTTAGGCCTTGCCGGCTTACCAGTACACTCTTCCACCGGACCTCATGGCGGCTACTATATCGATGAACACTACTTCCTTCCCCCCTTAAGATTTACCGGTGAAGAGGCCGCTTCCTTATTCCTGGCCGGAAACTTTCTCCTCCAGCAGAAAGGATTCCCCTACCAGAAAGATATGCACCTGGCCCTGCTTAAAATCGAAAACCTCCTGGAGAAAGATAATAAAAAATACATCCGTGAAGTAAAAGATTCTATCTCTTTTAATATCCAAAAGCTAAAAGACTATGAAGACTACAGTGAAACCTTTGCCCTGTTAAACGAAGCCATCCTCAATAAAAGACAGGTTAATCTAAAATATTACACCATCAGTCGGGACGAAATAACCACCCGCACCGTAAACCCCTACCATCTGATGTTCCGCCAAGGAGCCTGGTATCTTATCGCCTACTGTCACTGGCGCAAAAAGACCAAGATATTCAGAATAGACCGGATTAAAGAGCTCCGGATTACCGAAGACACCTTTACCGTTTCTTCTAAATTTTCACTTTCTGACTATATGGGTAAAAGCTGGCAGGTAATAAGAGGAAAAGACCAGAAGATTAGAGTAAAAATATTTCCTCCCGCCTCCCGCTGGGCTAAAGAAGAGCTAAGACATCCCACTCAGAAGATAAGAAAACTATCCGATGGTTCTATCATCTTCTCTGCCGAAGTAAGCGGTATAACCGAAGTTAAGAAATGGATTCTGGGGATGGGCAGCTATGCCGAAGTCCTTGCCCCCAAAAGCCTTCGCCAGGAAATAGAGGAAGAGATTTCCGGAATGAAAAAAAGATATAATAAAAAATAAATATTGTAGCAGCACGGCGTGCCGTGCTGTCTTTAAACGAATTTATTATTTTTAAGGGAGCACCTAAAACAGGCAGATATATACTAACCGATAAATGCAAAATAATTGTGAATAGTATCGATAATTAAAGAAGGGAAATATTAATGTCAGAAAAAAACGAAATAATAATCTATACCACTTCAGATGGAAAAGAAACATTTGAAGTTAATCTGAAAGAAGAGACCGTTTGGCTATCTCAAAAGCAGATGCATCGCTAAATTTAAATACAAAATAAAAAGGGTAAGCTAAAAAGAACGTCATCTTCTTCAGCTTACCCTTTTTATTTTGTAATAAATAGGGTCCCATTTTTAAAGGTTTTTCCTAAAAAAAGAAGGACTTTATAATAATTTCGTATTAAAATAAGATTATAGATTATAGAAAAATTGGAAAAGACTAATTATTTTGACTATTGGTGTAGATTTAATAAGGTAAATATAAACTCTTATACTGTGACAAAGAACTATTACCTGACAAGTAATAGACAGAAACAACCTCTTTATTTTTAATCACATCTTTTTTACCATTTCGGGTTAGTCCACTTTTGAATTTTAAATCATTAAAAAACAGTCCGGTTTTGATTTTTAAATGACATGAGTAAAAAATATTTTGAATATAATTTGTAATTGTGGTAAACTCTAAATTTATGTGCTTGTCACCATTTAGGATAAAGGAAATGAATATGATGAAAAATGTAAATTTAAGAAATATTGCTATTATTGCCCATGTAGACCATGGGAAGACTACTCTGGTCGATGCTATGTTGAAACAAAGCGGGACTTTTCGGGAGAACCAAGAAGTAAAAGAGAGGGTAATGGATTCTAACGATTTAGAGAGGGAAAGAGGAATTACTATTTTCTCCAAGAATGCATCTGTTTATTGGCGGAAAACAAAGATTAATATTGTTGATACTCCGGGACATGCAGATTTCGGTGGAGAAGTTGAAAGAATACTTCGAATGGTTAATGGAGTTCTCTTGATTGTAGATGCCTTTGAAGGACCCATGCCCCAAACCAGATTTGTTTTGCGTAAAGCAATGGAATTGAATCTTATTCCTATCGTAGTTATTAATAAAATAGACCGGCTTAATGCTCGACCTGCCGAAGTATTGAATGAAATCTATGATCTGTTTATTGAACTGGGAGCAAATGATGATCAGATCGGTTTTCCGGTTATTTACACTTCCGCACGTGCAGGTGTTTCCGGATTTTCTGCGGAGGTCTTAGAGGATGATCTTGAACCTCTTTTTTCAACCATTTTGGAGCATATACCTGCTCCTTTAGTAGAATATAATGCTCCCTTGCAATTACTGGTGACTAATCTTAATTATGATGATTATGTAGGAAAAATAGTTGTTGGACTTATTAATCGTGGAAAAATTGAAGAAGGGGAAATCGTATCTTTAATCAAGCGGGACAAGAGAAAAATATTATGTAAAGTTATAAAGCTTTATCTTTTTGAAGGTTTAAAGAGAAAAGAGGTAAAAAAAGCTGAATCAGGAGAAATTGTAGCAATAGCCGGAATCAGTGATGCTAATATTGGAGAGACTATTGCCTGTAAAGAAAAACCGGAAGCTTTATCAAAAATCAAAATTGACGAACCAACTTTGATTATGGATTTTATTGTAAATAATAGTCCATTTGCCGGAAAAGAGGGTAAATTTATTACCTCTCGACATTTAAGAGAGAGGCTATTTAAAGAAATAGAAACCAATGTAAGTTTGAAGGTGGAAGAAACCGAGCCTACAGATACTTTCCACGTATCTGGAAGAGGAGAGCTTCATCTTTCTATTTTAATTGAAAACATGCGTCGCGAAGGTTATGAATTTCAGGTGTCCAAACCTAAGGTTATTTTTAGACATATTGATGGAGAAAAGCACGAACCGATAGAGCTGATGACCTGTGATGTTCCTAAAGATAGCATGGGGGTAGTTATGGAAATTTGTGGGAAGAGAAAAGCAAAATTAATTAACATGATTGATTTTTCCGATGATCAGCTTCGACTTGAATTTGAAATTCCGGCAAGAGGTTTAATTGGTTTCAGAGATGAATTTCTTACCAGGACAAAAGGTAAAGGCATCATGCACCACCTCTTTCTTAATTATCAACCTTACAAGGGGCATATCCCCAATCGCTCTAAGGGAGTATTAATTGTCTATGAAAGCGGATTAACCAGCACCTATGGTCTTCACAATGCTCAAGCAAGAGGCACACTATTCGTAAATTCGGCGACAGAAGTCTATCAGGGAATGATTGTTGGAGAAAATAGAAGAGCGGGAGATATGGAAGTGAATGTCGCCAAGAAAAAACATGTTACAAATATGCGTGCAAGTGGTTCAGATGAAGCACTTCGTTTGGAGAAGCCTCGCCAGTTTTCCTTAGAGCAAGCACTAGATTATATTCAAGAAGATGAATTATTAGAAATTACACCTTCTAATATACGCCTTAGGAAAAAATTATTGGATTCTCACTCTCTGTATCAACAGAAAAAAAGTTTAAAAAATGCAGTAGTGTGTCAGGGGACGTCCCCTGTCATACGTTAACTTGAGGAGAAAAATTATGACAGATAAAATCAAATTTGAGCATCTCGGCCTTTCTAAAAGGGTCTTAGATGCTATTTATAAGAAGGGTTTTGAAGAACCATCTCGCATTCAGGCCTTAACAATCCCCGTAATGTTGCGGGACGATACCAATATAATGGCACAGGCTCAGACAGGTACCGGCAAAACAGCTGCATTCGGACTGCCTTTAATAGAAATGATAAACTCCAGTGAGAGAAGTGTACAGGCTCTTATCATTACTCCTACAAGAGAGCTTGCCATACAGGTTTCCGAGGAGATTAGTTCATTAAAGGGCAATTCCGGTATCCAGGTCATTCCTATCTACGGAGGGCAATCAATCGATCAGCAGCTGAGGCGCCTTAAAAAAGGAGTGCATATTGTTGTAGGTACACCCGGAAGAGTTATTGACCACATCAACAGAAAGACACTCAATCTCAAGGATATCGAATATCTGATCCTTGATGAGGCTGATGAAATGCTTAATATGGGGTTCATTGAGGATATGGAAGAGATAATGAAGCATACCAATCCCCAGAAAAGGACCCTTCTGTTTTCGGCTACCATGCCGTCAAGGATCAAGGTACTCGCGAGTAAATACATGGCGGATTATGAATTTATTACTGTCGAGAAACAACAGCTTACCACCAGTCTTACGGAACAGATATATTATGAAGTCGAAGCTGCTGACAAATTTGAGGCATTGTGCAGGATCATTGATATTGAAGAAAATTTTTACGGGCTAGTTTTCTGCAGAACAAAGAATGATGTTGATAGTGTTGTCGGCCATCTTATTGACAGAGGGTATGATGCTGATGCCATTCACGGTGATATTTCACAGAGACAAAGAGAAGAGGCCCTGGATAAGTTCAAGAAAAAGAAGATTAATGTACTGGTGGCAACTGATGTGGCTGCACGTGGTATAGATGTTAACAATCTGACTCATGTAATTAATTATTCTCTTCCACATGATCCCGAATCATATGTGAACAGAATCGGTCGTACAGGAAGAGCAGGTAAACAGGGAACGGCCATAACCTTTATTACACCGAGCGAATATAATAAGCTGATGTTTATTCAGCGCATAGCAAAGACCGATATAAAAAAGTCAAAAGTACCAAATGTTAAGGATATCATTAAAGCAAAGGAAAAGAAGATAAACGAAGATATAACAGCTATTAACAGCGAAGAGATAGATGATACATACTATAATTGGGCCAAAAAACTTCTTAATAATAATAACTCGACTCAGATACTTGCCAAATTACTAAATTACTGTTTTGATGATGAACTTAACCCCGGCCTGTATAACGAAATAAAGGATCTGTCAGGTAAAAACAGAAAAATAGAGATGGAAGGCAGAACAAGGCTATTTGTGGCATTGGGTAAGAAAGATAAGATAAGTCCTAGCAAACTGGTAAAGTTTATTTTCCAAAATACAGGGGTTAGGAATTCTGCTATTGACCAGGTGGAAGTGTACAATGACTTTTCCTTCATAACCGTACCTTTTAAAGAAGCTGAGATTATTTTAGGTATCTTTCAAAAAAAATCCGGAAATAGAAAATCATTGGTAGTTAAAGCCAGAAAAAAAGTAAACTAGAAAGGAATTGGGGTCAAATCTTTATTCTTGACACTCGAACAAGGTCGAGGTCTAATTTAATTAATGAAAGAATAATAAAATCGAGATAACCCAATTAATAATTCATCAAATGTTGAGACTAGTCACCGTTGACTTGTATTGATTTTTAGATTATAAAATAAAAGAGGGTAAGCTGAAGAAGATGATTTTCTTTATAGCTTACCCTTTTTTATTGTATTTTTATTTCTACTCGATTCTTCCCAGTTCTACCTTCACTCCGGATAGTTCTTTCTGTACTTCCGCAAAACGCAGGGAATAGTATTCCCGATTCTGCTGATTTAATGTGGTGATAGTATTATGTATCTCTTTAGTGTTCTCCAGGACCTGCCGATAACCCTCTTTCTGGGCAATTACTATCTCCTGCATAAATCTATCAATCCGAAAGATTAAGAGTATCGATAGGGCGATAGGAAAGCCCTGATTAGCGATGATTTCAGTTAAATTGTGTATATCCATATTTTCCTCCTTTCTCAAAAAGTTGCCAAAAAGTGCCAGGCACCTTTGGGAAACTTTTCTTATTCCCTCCATCTGGTGCGTTTGGTGGGGCGGACGTCCAGATGCAAAAAGTTCTTTTTCTCGTAGTATCCGATCCCGGCAAAATCTATTTCTTCGGCACGACCTAAAAGCTCGATTAAATTAATATCCTTTACTTTAATATCTGCTGCCAGTCCGATACAGTGGTAGCTGTTTAGTATTCCTCCAACCTGATGGTTGTATTTCGGACAGCGATAGCCGGAGGTGATATGGATCGGTCTTTCAATTATCTTTCTTAGTTTTTCTAATTTCTCTAAGAGAAGGGGATGAAGCATTATCCGCCTGCAGCAGGGACAGGCAAATTCGGATAAGTTGAAGTGTGGGGCGATAACTACATTATTAATTTCATTTAGCATTTGCATGGCTATTCCCTCCTTCTACAAATATTATGAATGTGGGTTTATCAGTCGTGAATAATTTACCGATTTACCAATTCTCCAATTTACCAATTGGGTAGGGGTCGAATTCATTCGACCCGTCCTTATTCGGGCACGATGCATCCTGCCCCTAATTTCCTACTAACGACTATTCACTATTCACTAACGACTAATTAACAGTGACTGTTGAACGACCTTTTTATCTTTTATTAATTTTTTCTTTAGCAGGACATCATAAGTCTGCTGATTGATTCTACCCACATTGGCCTTCATCATCATCTTCACTGCTTTCTCCTCACTCTTCCTTAAACTGATATTCTTATCAGCTAATATCTCAATCAATTTCTTCCAGGCTGTCTCCCATTTTTGGCTGCCATTTCCTATCCCCAGCTCTTCTTCTGCCCAGAGCATAGCAGCAAGGATAGCCTCTTTAATGGTACTTGCTCTATCTTCTCCTAATTTGTTCTTTAGGAAGCTGTAAAAGATAGAGACGAGAGATAATAGTAGGGCATTGAGTAAATATTTACTTAAGATTGTTTCTAACATGGAACAAACTCCTTTCACTCGTTTGTTAATTTACCAATTCTCCAATTTACCAATTAAAGTTGCAAGTATTTGGTAGCACCACGGCGTGCCGTGGTGAAAGGGTAGGGGGCGGATTCATCCGCCCCGTAATACCGGGCTCGATGAATCGAGCCCTTACCTTCGGATTAACTAGCTAGAACTAAACAGCTAACCGCAAAAGGGCACAGCCCTTTTGCTAC
>JAHJOY010000316.1 GCA_018819665.1 bacterium | reverse complement strand
TTATCCGGATGTCCTTCAGTAACTGATTCAGAAGTAAATAAATATTTGTTCTTCAAATCTAACATCTCCTTTGTTTTTTAATTATAAATACTTTTTATATTTTTCGTTATTAGCCATCCTTTTAATTATCTTCTTTAAGTCACCTTCTCGTTTTTTGGGATAAATTAATTTTATATCTCCGCTTGATATTATAACTAAATCAGATAGGCCGATAGTAACTATTAAGCCTTCATCGTTTATAATAACACACCTCTTGGTATCTACTCCCTCATGTTCGCCTTGAATTACATTACCATCTTTATCCTGAGGGAAAATTCTCTCCATCGAAGTCCAGGAACCAATATCATCCCAACTAAAATCTCCTTTTACCACCAATCTATTAGAAACTTTTTCCATAATCGCATAATCTATAGATATTTTTTCTAATCCATAAAATACTTCTTTTACGACTTCTTTTTTTTCCAATGTCCCTAAACTATTTTTTATTCTCATTAAGCCATTGTAAAGTTTTGGGGTCTCTTTTTTTATAGCATTCAAAATATCTCTGCAAGTCCAAACAAATATACCACTATTCCAAAGATAATTTCCCTCACTTATAAATTTTTCCGCAGTTTCTAAATTAGGTTTTTCTGTGAAATTTTTCACCACACAAGCGGTAATGTTATCTCCCTTTTCTACTTCTTCACCTACGCAAATATAGCCATATCCGGTCTCTGGCCGCGATGGTTTAATACCTATGGTAATTAAATTACCCTTTTCGCGAGCAAGGACACAAGCTTCTTTAATTGCCTGTAAGAATTTTTCGCTATCTTTTATTATATGGTCTATAGGAAGTGTAATCATAGTGGTGTCAGGATCTTTATATCTATGTTCAATAACTACTGTGGCTAAACCTATGCAGGCAGCAGTATCTCTACCAACTGGTTCGAGGATATAATTGAGATAATCTATTTCAGGAAGAGCATCTTTTATGCTATCAAAGAGGTCTTCCGTCGTAGAAATAAACACATCTGATAAATCAATTAGCGGGGACACTCGATTAATGGTCTCTCTAATCATGCTATTTCCACCAGTAATAGATAACAATTGTTTAGGTGTATCGAATCGACTATGAGGCCAGAATCTTTGCCCCCGGCCACCAGCCATCAGGACGGCAACATTCTTCATAAAAATTATCCTCCTCTTTCTATCGTATTGCGTATTGCGTATCGCGTTAAGAAAAGAAGTATCGAGTATCGATTATATAAGTATATAGTAAATAAAATAGAAGACAAAAGTCAGAATAAATTCGTATCGAGTATCGAGTATCGCGTATCGCGTATAGGACACAGTAATGAGTAATGTGTAATATGTAATATGTAGGGGCTCGATTCATCGAGCCCGTTTCGGGTCTGATAAATCCGACCCCTACATTAAAATTACTACTCTATACAAAAAGTTTTAAATTTTAAGTTATAGTTTTGCGCTTTTCGCTTTAAATTTTCAATTTAACTTATTATATAATCATTATTGTAATTTATCAAAAAAAATTAATTTAGGTTTATTTGCTAATTATTAAAGGGTACAGCCTTTTATATAAAATGAAAGTTAAGACACCACTAATAATCCCTTTTAAAAGATTAAAGGGAATAATAGCTGGAATTAACATTTTAACTACGATATCTCTATTAACCCCTAAATAAAGAGGGGTGATTATCAAATTAGCCGGGACCATTATTAAGGTCATTGCTAATGTCCCCAAGATTAATCCTAAAATTGCTCCCTTCTTGTTATGATGCAAGAAATAGATTTGAGATGATACAAATACGAAAGTTCCCGTTGCTAAAAAATTCATCAAAGCACCATAAGGACCGCCTTGCCCGGTGATAAGAGCAAAAAGTATAGCAGTAATTAGAGACATTAAAACACCAATTTTCGGACCTAATTTAAAAGATCCAATCAGGAGAAATACACTCCCCGGATCATATAATAAAAACGGTGCTTGGGGTAAAATGGGAAAATGAATAAAATACCCTGCTACTATGGACAAGGCTACTAAAATAGAAATACTGGTAATTTTTTTACTTTTCATACAGATTCTCCTTCTTTAGTTTTTTATTTTGCTCACTAATTTAATTAATAACAAAAAATATTTTTTCGTGACCCTATAATTTTAAGATATTTCTTAAAATAAAATATCCCCGAAAAAATTATATTTTCTCGGGGATAATCCTTATTTAAAATAAATTACTTCTCCTCCCTTCCAGACTATACTGTCGGCTCTGGCTTTTCACCAGATCTGTTCGGCACTCACAATGGTGAATACCGAGCTCGTGGGCTTATTACCTCCTTTCAGCATTCTCTACTATCAGTGAGGAGAATAATTTTACCACCGGTCGGGAATTGGTTATCTTTTAGTCTAACCTCACCCTGCCCCGAAAAAGTTTAATCTTCAATATTCTATTTTTGGTAATTATATCACTTTTTTGTACCCTTTACAACAAGAAAATTCACTAATTCACCAATTTGCCAATTCTCCAATTATTTTAGTCTACCAGTCCACCGGTCTTCCAGTCTACCAGTCAAGGTAGTTATCCCGTTGATCAGTTTGTAAGACCAATTGACAGGCGAGATGCCTGTTCTACATAGTTTTTATTGTCTTTACTATATACTCGATACTTGATACGCGATACTATACTACTAAACGCTAAACGCTGTACGCTATACGCTATACTAAATGCTAATGACTAATTTAATCAGTAGCTTTGATCTCATTTTGAACTTCTTCCAAACTAAATCCTCTTAAATTAGCGTAATAGTCCAATACCTTATTCAAATAATTATCAGGTAATTCCTGATTGTTGGTTAATCGTTCTTGTACAGCATAAGGCCCTTGGTTGTAAGCTATAACAGCAGTTTTTAAATCATTAAAATCTCTATTTAATATAGATAGATAATAGACTCCGATTTTAATGTTTTTGATGTGATTAAATAATGTTTTCTCTGCACCATCCCATTTAATACCAATATTTTCTGCCAACTCCGGAGCGATAAATCTTCTTACCTGACATAATCCATAAGCATAAGAATCAGAAACTGCGGTTGGTTCGTAATTGCTTTCTGTTTTTATTATGGCAGTTATTAATAAAGGATTAAAATTATATCTTATGGATTCTTCATAAATAGTTTTAGATATCTCATATATAGATTTACTGTCTATGGTAGAATTATTTTTAGAAATATCCCTTACTACTTTTGTAATATAATATTCTCTCTTAACTTCGTTTGAAATCATTCCGGTTAATTCTTGTAATTGCATATAGATTTCTGTAAATTGATCTCTACCTATTTTAACTTGACTATATTTTTTTACTTCGTTAGATAAATCTTCTACTCTACTGACTATCTTCTCATTCTTCAGATTAATATTTTCAACATGTTTTTCTGTCTGTGCGCTCAGGTTATTAATGCTAATTTGTAATGTAATAAATAAGATAATTATAAGAGACATAAAAATTAGGACTACTAAGCCAAGATTTTTATTAATTTTTTCTCTAAATGAATCTACCATATCTTTTTTTTCTCCTTTGTTCTTTTCATTAGACATAAATATTCCTCCTTAGATATTTTTTTAGGGATGGTAACTTAATTTATTGTATTTTGCTACCTTCAGTAATATCTTTATCTATAGTTAATAAAACTACATTATCTTTGTCAACCGCTGCTAAAACCATGCCTTGAGATTCTATCCCTCTAAGCTTCACAGGCTGTAAATTAGTTACTATTACTATTTTCTTCCCCAATATTTCTTCGGCAGAGTAATGTTTTTTAACTCCGGCTACAATAGTTCTTTTTTCTGCTCCTAAACTTATTTCCAGTTTAAGTAATTTATCTGTTCCGCTCACTTCTTCGGCAGAAATAACCTTTCCTACTCTCAAATCAATTTTTTTAAATTCATCGTAAGATATGAAGTTGACTTTATCTTCTTTTGCCTCTTTTTGCCCTTTCTTTTTAGTGTCAATCCTGGGAAATATTATTTTTCCCGGCTTAACCAGAATTCCTGGTTTTAATTTTCCCCAAGAAGCATCTTCATCTAATCTTAATTTTTCTAAATCGCTTTCTAATCCTAACTGTTCCCAAATTTCTTTTGCTTTTACCGGCATAAAGGGATAAATTAAAATGGTGGATAGGCGTATAGATTCAGCCAAATTATATAGAATAGTAGATAATCTTTCCTTTTGTAAACTATCGCGCCCTAATATCCAGGGCTCTGTTTGATCAATATATTTATTAGTTCTTCTTATAAATTGCCAGATAGTTTCCAAAGCGGCGTTAAGCGATAAATTATTCATTTGAGTATAATACTTTTTTGTAGTTTTTAAGGCATAATTCTCTAACTCCACATCGTATTTTTCTTTTTCTATCCCTGATTGGGGAATCTCTTTGTTAAAATACTGGGTAATCATAGCTATAGTTCTACTTACTAAATTCCCCAAATCGTTAGCCAAGTCATAATTTATTCTTTTAATCAACAAATCTTTAGAAAAATTACCATCTTGCCCAAAAGAAACCTCTCTCATTAAAAAATACCTAAAGGCATCGGCGCCATATTCTTCTATCATTTTATAAGGATCTACTACATTTCCCTTAGATTTTGACATTTTTTCTCCCTCTATAGTCCACCAACCATGAGCAAAGACCATTCGGGGAAGTTCAATCCCAGCTGCCATTAACATGGTAAACCAGATAACGGTATGGAATCTCAATATATCTTTTCCAACAAGATGAACATCTGCCGGCCAATATTTCTCAAATTTTTCATTATCTATATTATATCCTGCTACTGTAATGTAATTTAATAAAGCATCATACCAGACATAAATTACATGATTATTATCAAAAGGGACATCTATGCCCCACTTTAAGCTTTTTTTTGTTCTGGTTATACTTTGGTCTTTAAGGCCGCCTTTTACAAAACTTATAATTTCATTTCTTCTTGCTTTCGGTTGAATGCATTGAGGATTTTTTTCAAAATATGATGATATCCGATCTTGATATTTTGACATTTTAAAGAAATAACTTTCTTCCTTTATCTTTTCTATCTTCTTCCCGCAAGTAGGACATGTTTCATTCGTCAACTGGGTCTCAGTCCAAAACGTCTCACAGGGCACACAATACCAACCCTCATATTCACCTTTGTAAATATCACCGTTTTCATATAATTTAGTAAATATTTCTTGAACTACTTTAATATGTCTTGGTTCAGTTGTACGTATAAAATCATCATATTTTATATTTAGCAAGGGCCAGAGACTTTTAAATTTTAATACCACCTTATCTGCCAGCTCCAAAGGTGTTAAATTTACTTTTTCTGCTGAACGAGCAATCTTTTGACCATGTTCATCTGTGCCGGTAGAAAAAAGAACATCATATCCGGATAGTTTTTTATATCTAGCCATGACATCTGCAGCTATTGTAGTGTAAGCATGTCCGATATGTGGTACATCATTAACATAATAGATAGGGGTAGTTATATAAAATGTTTTTTTAGATTTATTATTTTCTTTCATTATAATTCACCTTTCTTTTCTCGTTATATCGTATATCGTATATCGTATTTCGTATTTCGTAATAGACTTATAATACACTAACCTCTAAATTCTATGTAATCTTCTGGCTTCTGAATTTGGCTTCTGGCTTCTTAACGATATACGATATACGAAATACGATATACTATTTATTTTGCATTTCCAATAATTTTTTGTATATCAGATTTTTTGGAATATTTAATTTTTCCTGAGCAATTTTTATTATATCTTTATTTGAATAACCCTGGTTTTTTAGTTTTTTTAAATATATTTCCATTATACATTCATCTTTTAAAAAATCTATTGTATCGTTTCCTTTTTTCTTAATTCCCCCCTGAACAACCAGGGTAATTTCACCTTTTATCTCTTTTGTATTAATTTCAGTTATAACCTGGCTCAGATTTCCTCTAATTATCTCTTCGTACTTCTTGGTCAACTCACGAGCTATAACTATTTTTCTCTCTCCCCAAACATCCAACATATCTTTAAGGGCTCTTTTTAGTCTATGCGGGGCTTCATAGAAAATAATGGTTCTCTCTTCATTTTCTATACTCTTAAAATATCTCTTCCTCTCTTTAATTTTGCGGGGTAAAAATCCCTCAAAAACAAATTTATCGGTAGGTAATCCTGATACAACTAAAGCAGTTATCAATGCCGAAACACCGGGGATAGGAATTATTTTTATATTATTATTTAAAGCTAAATTTATCAATACATATCCTGGATCGGAAATTCCTGGCATACCCGCATCAGAAACCAGAGCTATGTCCTGACCATTTTTTAATATTTCTACCAGATAGGGAGCTTTTTTAAATTTATTATATTCATGGTAGCTTGTAACTTTTGTATTTATCTGGTAATGAATTAATAATTTTTTTGTATGTCTGGTATCTTCAGCGGCAATTAATTTTACCTCTTTTAAAATCTTTAAAGCCCTGATAGTAATATCTTCTAAATTTCCAATAGGTGTCCCGCAAATGTATAAAATTCCCTCTGTTTCATTTTTATCCAAAATACTTATTCATCTCCACTTTTTTCGTTAATATTGAAATATAGGATTCTCAATTTTTAATTCTTCTTTTCCCCCTTTTATTCCCTCTAATAATACAAGATTTGCATTTTCTCCTGGCCGAGGATGAATAAATTTTACAACCTTTGGTTCAATGCCATATTTTTTTAAAGTTATTGCTAATTTTATTAGTTTCGCACTTCTATAAATTAAATAAATTCTTCCTTTATTTTTCAACAAATAATTACTTATGGAAATTATATCCTCTAAATCACCTTTTATTTCGTGCCGGGCAATAGCTCTGCTACTCGAAGGATTAATCTTTCCCTGCCCCAGAGAAATAAAAGGAGGATTGCTTATTACTACATCAAATTGTTGGTTTTTAAAAATGTTTTTTAGGTTTCTGAAATCCTCTTGAATTATAGTTATACCATTTTGTAATTTATTTAATTTTACACTTCTTCTGGCCATATCCGCTAAATCTTTTTGTATCTCAATTCCATAAATATATAATCCTTTTCTTTTACTAAATAAAAGTAGAGGGATTATCCCAGAACCAGTACCCAAATCAATAATTTTTTCATAGCTTTTAACTCTAATAAAATTAAGCAGTAAAACAGAATCCACCGAAAAACGATATGAATCGCTTGCCTGGATAATTTTTAGTCCTTTATCTCCTAGATCTTCGATTTTTTCATTATCATTTATTATCATTATTTTTTGCACTTTTATTTTTTATTCCGAGTTTTTCAAATTCTTCTTCGGGTATTTTAATTCTTTTCTTAATACCTCCATCAGTTTCTAACTCAGCTACGATATATTTTTTCAGCACATTTATTTCTATAACTTTTCCTTTGCCTTTTTCTATTTCAATATCATCTCTCAATCTTGGGTACTTTTTTAAGATCTCTTTATAGAACTCAGATTCGTAAGATAGGCAACACATTAATCTACCGCAAAGGCCTGATACTTTAGATTGATTCAGGGCAATTTTTTGTATTTTAGCCATATTAATATGAATTGGAGCAAACTTTTGAATATAAGAAACGCAACACACTTCTCTCCCACAAATTCCCATTCCACCTATTAATTTTGTTCCATCTCTCACTCCAATCTGTCTCAGCTCGATTTTAGTTTTAAAGATTTTAGCTAAGTCTTTAACCAATTCTCGAAAATCTATTCGTTGAGTAGAAACAAAATAGAATATTATCCGACTTCTATCAAATAAATACTTTACGTAAACTAATTTCATGGGCAAGTTATATTTTTTAATCTTCTCTTTACAGATATTTAATGCATCAATTTCCTCTCGCTTTATTATTTCGAGTTTCTTAAAATCCTCTTTATTCGCTTGTCTAAGTACATTTTTAAGCGGGGTATCTATTTCATCAATTTTTATATATTTGTAAGGGATCACTACTTCGCCCAAGTCTAAACCAATAGCTGTTTTTACTAAACAAATATCCCCTTTCTTTAATC
>JAHJOY010000032.1 GCA_018819665.1 bacterium | reverse complement strand
TGCTAAAGAGTTTATAATTCCCGAAGGTGATTTTAAGATAGAAAATATAGTTGAAATATATGATTCGCCTTTGTCTTCCTGGTTTGAAAAATTAATACATACTGATTATAAAGATATAGTAGAACTGGGAGTAAATTACTTTCAAAAGAATAATTCCTTAATGGAATTAGAGAAGCTGAGAGATAATTTTATTCTAAATTTCTCAAAAATAGGAAAATACGTTACCTTTGGAATTGAACCATTAGTAGGATTCATTACCGCAAAAGAGAACGATATAAAAAATATTAGAATAATATTATCTGGCAAGTTAAATAAACTATCTCCTGATCAAATCAAAGAGAGAGTACGCGATACTTATGTATAAAATTGCTTTAATAGGGAATAGAGAAACTATAATCGGTTTTAAATTACTGGGTATTTCTTTATTCCCCATAACCAAAAAGGATGAGGCTGTAGAAATATTAAATAAACTAGTAAAAGAAGAATATGCAGTGATATTTGTAACTGAAGATATAGCCAGTCAAATATTTGAAGAAATAGAAAGATTACAAAAAACATCTTTTGCTAGTATAACCATAATACCCAATAAATTAGAAAAAAAATATTTAGGACTGAAAATATTAAGAAGAAATATAGAAAAAGCCATAGGAACAGATATTTTATTTAGAAAAGAGGTAGAATAATGGAAACCGCGAAAATAATTAAAGTTGCCGGACCGGTAGTAGTAGCTAAAGGGTTAAAAAATGCCAAGATGTATGATGTAGTAAAAGTCAGCAGTCAGAAATTAATTGGTGAAATAATTGAATTAAATAGAGATTCAGCAACCATACAAGTTTATGAGGAGACTTCAGGAATTGGTCCTGGAGAATCTGTTTTTTCTACTGATATGCCCCTGAGCGTGGAATTGGCCCCCGGCCTTATCTCATCAATTTACGATGGTATTCAAAGACCTTTAGATATATTAAAATCAACTAAAGGGGATTTTATTACCAGGGGAGCAGAAGCGTTTGCCATTGATCGAAAAAAGAAATGGGATTTTGAACCAATTTCTAAAAAGGGAGATAAAGTAATATCCGGTGATATTATAGGCACTGTCCAGGAAAGTAGCATTGTTAAACATAAAATTATGGTTCCTTACGGAATTCAGGGTGAAATCAAAGAAATATATAAAGATAAATTTACGGTTACAGATACTATTGCCCTAATAAAAGACCGAGAAGGTTCAATTCACGAAATTAAAATGTTACAAAAATGGCCGGTAAGAGAACCAAGGCCTTATAAGAAAAAATTACCTCCTCTTGAACCGCTAATTACCGGACAAAGGACAATAGATATGTTTTTCCCCATAACTAAAGGAGGGAAAGCGTGCATACCGGGTCCTTTTGGTAGTGGGAAGACTGTAGTCCAACATCAGATATCCAAATGGTGTAACGCAGAAATCATTCTCTTTATCGGATGTGGCGAAAGAGGTAATGAAATGACCGATGTTTTATTGGAATTTCCGGAATTAATCGACCCTTATTCCGGAAAACCATTAATGGAAAGAACTATCTTAATTGCCAATACATCAAATATGCCGGTAGCAGCTCGTGAGGCCTCTGTGTATACCGGTATAACTATCGCGGAATATTATCGGGATATGGGATACAATGTTGCGCTTATTGCTGATTCGACTTCTCGTTGGGCCGAAGCAATGCGTGAAATATCAGGCAGGTTGGAAGAGATGCCGGGAGAAGAAGGCTTTCCTGCTTATTTAGGTACTCGAATTTCAAGTTTTTACGAAAGATCCGGAAGAGTAAGATGTCATGGTAGTGATGATAGGGAAGGAACATTAAGTATTGTCGGTGCGGTATCACCACCAGGGGGAGATCTATCTGAGCCGGTTACCCAAAATACTTTACGTACTGTTCAAGTTTTCTGGAGCTTACAAGATAAATTAGCCTATAAAAGGCATTTTCCAGCAATAGATTGGCTAACTAGTTATTCTCTTTACTTGTCCGGACTAACAGAATATTACAATAAAAAAATTGGAGAAGAATATATGGAGTTACGGAATAAATCTTTGGCATTGCTCCAGGAAGAAGCGGAATTAGAAGAAATTGTAAGATTAGTAGGTGTTGATGCCTTGTCAACTCATGAAAAGCTAATATTAGAAACAGCAAGATCGATCAGGGAGGATTTTCTACTTCAAGATGCCTTTGATATTACTGATTCATATAGTTCCACAAAAAAACAATTTCTTATTCTAAAATTAATTATGGCGTTTCACGAAAATGCTGAAAAAGTAATTGAAAACGGAGTGACTATAGAAAAATTAAATGCTTTACCAGTCAAAGCAAAAATAATTAGAGCAAAATATATAGAAGAAAAAAACTTAAAAGCATTTAGTGAAATTGAAAGTGAAATAATATCCCAAGTTAGTTCAACAACCGATTAAAGGGAAGGAGATAATATAGCAAAGATGATTAAAGAATATTTAACCATATCAGATGTGGCTGGGCCTTTAATAGTAGTAGAAAAAACAATCGATGTAAAATATCAGGAATTAGTTGAAATAGAATTATCTTCCGGAGAAATAAGAAGAGGGCAGGTACTTGAAATTACTGAAGACAAGGCAGTTGTCCAGGTATTTGAGGGGACAACAGGAATTGATGTTTCAAATACTAAGGTTCGTTTTTTAGGTAAGGTAATAGAATTGCCTATTTCCCTGGATATTTTGGGAAGAATATTTGATGGCTCGGGGAGACCTATAGATGACGGCCCTCAAATTATTGCAGAAAAAAAATTAGATATAAATGGAAATCCTATTAATCCTTATGCTCGAGATTATCCTAACAATTTTATACAAACCGGTATTTCTTCCATCGATGTATTAAATACCTTGGTTAGAGGACAAAAGCTGCCCATCTTTTCTGGTTCAGGATTACCCCATGCAAAACTTGCTTCCCAAATCGCGCGGCAGGCAAAAGTATTAGGAAAAGAGGAGAAATTTGCCGTTGTGTTTGCCGCTATGGGAATTACTTTTGAGGAAGCAAATTTTTTTATAAGCGATTTTAGAAGAACCGGAGCAATAGAGAAGAGTGTTATGTTTGTTAATTTAGCTAATAACCCGGCAGTAGAGAGAATAATAACTCCCCGAATGGCTCTAACTTGTGCAGAGTATTTAGCATTTGAAAAAGGTATGCATGTGCTGGTAATACTTACTGATATGACTAATTATTGTGAAGCCCTAAGAGAAGTTTCTGCAGCCCGAAAAGAAGTTCCCGGCAGACGTGGTTACCCCGGTTATTTGTACACAGATTTAGCCAATCTCTACGAGAGAGCCGGAAGAATAAAAGGAAAAAAAGGATCAATTACTTTGATTCCCATTTTAACTATGCCAGAAGATGATAAAACTCATCCCATACCAGACTTGACAGGTTATATTACGGAAGGGCAGATAATTTTATCAAGAGAATTGCACCATAAAGGAATTTATCCTCCCATTAATGTATTACCTTCTTTGTCTCGTTTAAAAGATAAAGGAATTGGGTTAAATAAAACGCGCGAAGACCATGCAAATGTTATGAATCAACTTTTTGCTTCCTATGCAAGAGGTAAGGAAGCTAAAGAATTAGCAGTAATTTTGGGAGAAGCTGCACTCACAGAAATAGACAAGAAATATGTTAAACTCTCAGACAATTTTGAGGAAGTTTTTGTTAAACAGGGTGAAGATGAAAATAGGACTATTGAAGAAAGTTTAAATATAGGATGGAAACTATTAACAATTATACCGAAAGAAGAATTAAAAAGAATAAAAGATGAACTTATAGAAAAATATTTACCAACGGATATAACCATGGAGGATAAAGATATTAATGTTGTTAAAGGTTAATCCAAATCGAATGGAGTTATTGAGATTAAAAAAGAGACTATTTGTCGCCAAGCGAGGGTATAAACTATTAAAAGATAAGAGAGATGCATTAATTCAAGTATTTGTTCGCTTAGCAAAAGAGAGTGATACTCTCAGGAAGGAATTAGAGGAAAATCTTCTAAAATGTTATGCTTTTTTTTCTAATGCTTCTTCTTTAATGAGCAAGCTGACTTTAGAAGAAACCTTGATGTTCCCCAAGGCAAAAAGTGAAACTGAAGTATCTTTTAAAAATATAATGAGTGTAAATGTTCCCCAATATAAATTTAAATGTGAGGGAAAATATTATTCATATGGTCTGGTTGATACTGCTGCCGAACTGGACGGTGCTTTAAAAAAATTTTACGATATTTTACCTCTAATGCTAAAAGTAGCTGAATTAGACAAGGCAATAACTCTTTTGGCCAATGAAATTGAAAAAACCAGGCGAAGGGTTAATGCGTTAGAATATGTAATAATTCCAGATATAGAAGAAACGATAACATTTATTACTATGAAATTAGACGAAGTGGCAAGATCGACCAATTCTGCAATTATGCGAATTAAAGATATTATAAGAGCATAAAAAAAGCGGTGTAAATTATAAATACACCGTTTTTTTATTTAAATTAGACAATAGTTAATACAAGAAGAAAAGGGGATATATATAGATAATTAATTATTGCTGTTATTTAATTAATAAATTCTCTAATACAATTATTTTGAAGGGATGATAATGAAGATTGGAATAATTTCTGATATTCATAGTAATTCTGAAGCAATAAATAGTGTTTTGAAAAACATTAAAGAAGTTGATGAATTTATTTGTTTAGGAGATATTGTTGGTTATGGCGCTGACCCCAATTATTGCATCGAAAAGATAAAAGATTTAAACTGTAGATGTATAGGTGGAAACCACGATTTTGCAGTTGTAGGAAAATTAGATATAAATTATTTTAATTATACTGCGAGGGCTGCAATATTATGGACTTCTCTTCAATTAAAAAAAGAAAACCTTAATTTCTTATTAAATCTTGAAAAAAAGATTGAACTTGAAGATAATGTCTTTGCAGTTCATGGCAGTCCTCAAAATCCATTATTAGAATACATTTTAGATAAAGATACCGCGAGTTTAATCTTCAGTAAATTCGATTTTAAAATATATTTTGTAGGACATTCTCATTTGGCAGGATGTTTTTCTTTCAATGAAAATGATAATCGAATAGATTATATGAATTTTAGAAATGGTGGCTATATTGAAATTATTAAGAATAAAAGGTATATTATTAATTGCGGGAGTGTTGGCCAACCTCGTGACGGTAATCCCCAGGCAAGTTATGGGATTTATGACTTAAAATATAATGCGGTTAATATTTATCGCGTTTCTTACCCGATTAATTTAACACAAGATAAAATAATTAATGCAGGATTACCCAAGAGTTTAGCTGATAGGCTTAGCTATGGTAGATAGTATGTGCCCGTGGCTTAATTGGATAAAGCGACGGCCTCCGGAGCCGTAGATTGGAGGTTCAAGTCCTCTCGGGCACACCATTTATTGTGCTCCTTCCTCTGTCATTCCCACAAAAGTGGGAATCCAGAAGCAAAAGATAAGGAAAGATAATTTCCTGTTTCCACAGGAATAAATTCGTATCCCGTATAAAATACAGTAACAAGTAATATGTAATGAGCAATAAGATTAAATTTTTAAAATTATATAAAAACAGTTACTTATTACACGTTACTTATCACGTGTTACACATTACATTACTTGTTGGTTAGTTGGTAAATTGATTAATCTTGTATCTTGTATTTAAAACTAACGACTAATTTAATTGGCCAATTGGTTAATTATTATATAAGTAAGGTTAGGATAAATTGTATGTTTTATTATGTAGCAAGAGCCCTATGTTGGTTATTACTAAAAATATTTTGGCGAATGGAAATAATAGGAATTGAAAACCTTCCCGAAAGCGGAGGTTTGATAATTGCTTCAAATCATGTAAGCTATTTAGACCCAGCTGTTTTAGTTGCTTCATTAAATAGAAAAATATATTTTATTGCTAAAAAAGAAGTTTTTAAAAATACTTTTGTAAGTTTTATACTTAAGAGCTTGAATGCATTTTCGGTAGATAGGGAGAATGTTGATATACTTGCTTTTAAAAAAGCCATAAATATTTTACGAGAAGAAAAAGTATTAGGTATATTTCCGGAGGGTACACGTTCATCGAATGGAGAACTACAAGAATTAAAATTGGGCGCAATAAAAATTGCTATGAAAACGGGGGTTCCCATCTTG
>JAHJOY010000315.1 GCA_018819665.1 bacterium | reverse complement strand
TATTTAAAGAAAAACTTTCAAAGAAAGAGATAGGAGGTATTAATCATGTTACGTAAATTACTAACTGGTTTGGTTTTAGTTTCAATTGTAGCTGTATTTTTTGCTATTCCCACCTTTGCTGGTAATCTTAAAGGTACTTTAGAGATTAATAGTTGGTGGACAGCGGGGGGTGAGGCAGAAGGGTTGAATGCTTTGTTTGAAATCTATAACGCTAAATATCCTGATGTAGAAGTTATTAATGCTACAGTAGCTGGAGGAGCAGGTGCGCATGCAAAAGCTGTTTTTAAAACCCGAATGCTTGGTGGAGATCCTCCCGATACTTTTCAGGTTCATGCAGGTCATGAATTAATTGATACCTGGGTAGTACCAGGATATATGCAGCCATTAACAGATATTTATAAATCTGAGGGCTGGACTGAAACTATGCCTCAGGGTGTTCTGGATATCGTTTCTTACAAAGGAGATTATTGGTCTGTTCCTGTAAATATCCATCGTTCCAATGTATTATGGTTTAACAAGAGCATATTTAGCAAGTATAAAATTACTCCCCCTCGTACCTTTAGCCAATTCTTTGATGTATGTGATGAATTAAAAGCAAAAGGCGTAGTCCCCTTTGTTATGGGTACAAAAGATGGTTGGGAAGCTGGCCATGTATTCGAATCTGTCCTGCTAGGAAAACTTGGAACAAATGATTACAATGGCTTATGGACCGGAGAAGTGAAATGGTCAGATGCCAGAGTTACTGATGCATTAGAGACATTTGCTAAAATGGGCACTTATTTAAATACTGATCATTCTGCTCTTACCTGGGATGAGGCCGGGCAATATCTGCTTAAAGAGAAAGGTGCAATGATGATTATGGGAGACTGGACCAATGGATGGTTTATGTCAGTAGGATTTGAAGATTATGGTTGGGCCCCTCCTCCAGATAATGAAGGTATCTTTTTAGCTCTTTCTGATAGTTTTGCTTTACCTAAAGGTTGTAAGAATCAAGAAAATGTTATAGCCTGGCTCAAAGTTCTTGGTTCCAAGGAAGGGCAATATAGTTTTAATAAAGCCAAAGGTTCAATCCCCGCAAGAACAGATATAGATATTAGTGATTACAATGATTATCTGAAATCGGCTGCGAGAGATTGGCAAAAGGATGCTATTTCTCCCAGTGTAATGCATGGAGCAGCAGCCAGTGAAGGTTGGACCACAGAGTTTAAAGATATTACAAGTCTATTTGTATCAAGACCAGATGTTTCCTATGCCCAGAAGGCACTAATAACAGCTGCTGAAGAGTATCTTAAGAAATAGGTGAAGATAAGTCTTTCAGGAGCATTTTTAGTGCTCCTGAAAGACTGTATTAATTAGAGGAGAAGCAGCCTATGCAAATAAAAGGAGATAAATGGACACCCATCTTATTTATTACCCCTTCCATAGTGGCAGTGGGTATTTTTATTTATGGCTTTATCGGTTGGACCGGTTTCATATCCTTTACCAAATGGAATGATGTTATTCCCGACTACACCCGGGTGGGATTTGAAAATTATCGGAAGTTATTTGCCAATATGCGTTTTCAGATAGACCTTCATAACACCCTCGTCTTTACAGTCATTTTTGTTACCTCTTGTTTGCTAATTGGCTTATTATTGGCCATTCTAATTGATCAACGTATTAAGGGCGAGGGTATATTCCGCAATCTATTTTTATTGCCTATGGCATTTTCATTTGTAGTTAGTGGAGTAATCTGGCACTGGCTTTTTAATCCGGGCAGTATTCAATTAGGTAATATCGGAGTTAATCAACTATTTGAAAAGGTAGGACTGAATTTTCTTATTTGTGGCTGGTACACTGACCCTAATATAGGGATTAAAGCTGTAGCTGTCGCTGCTATCTGGCAGTTTTCTGGCTATACTATGGCTTTATATCTTGCCGGATTAAGAGGTATACCTTTAGAATTACGAGAGGCAGCTTCAATAGATGGTGCCGACCAATTTCAGATATTTTATTATATTCTTCTTCCCTTTCTTAGACCTATTACTTTTGGAGCTATTATTATCCTTGGGCATATCTCCCTTAAGATATTTGATTTAGTAATGGCTATGACCGGGAGTGGTCCAGCTTTTTCCTGTGATGTTCCGGCTCTCTTTATGTATGATACAACTTTTAGAGGAAATAACTTTGCTCGAGGCGCGAGTATCGCTATTATATTGTTATTATTAGTATCTTTATTGATTATTCCTTATCTTATAACTACATTCCGTAAAGAGGCATAGAGATGAAAATATCTGTAACTCGTCTTCTAATCTATATCATGTTAGCTATATTTACCATTTTTTATATCATTCCTATGTATATTATGGTTGTAACCGGGATGAAGAGTTTTGCCGAGGTTAGTCTTGATACTATGTGGAACCTGCCCTTCAGTTTGAATTTTAATAGTTTTAATCTTGCCTGGTTGGGGAGTACAAAAGGAGGATTTCGCGGTCTTTCGGGAAGTTTTTTAAATAGTGTATTTCTGGTTATACCGGCTACAGTAATTTCAGCTCTGCTTGGTTCATTAAATGGCTATGTTTTAACCAAATGGCGATTCTATGGTTCGGATTTAATCTTTACCATGATCTTGTTCGGGATGTTTATCCCATATCAAAGTATTATTATTCCCTTAGTACTTACTCTGCAGAAATTACATGTTTATGGGACAATTCCCGGGTTAATTTTGGTGCATGTCATCTACGGGCTGCCCATAAGTACCTTAATCTTTCGTAATTATTATATAACAGTTCCCACAGAGATGGTAGAAGCCTCCAAGATAGATGGGGCAAATTTTTTAGGCATATATAGATGGGTAATTTTCCCTTTATCTACACCTGGTTTTGCGGTTGCTATGATCTGGCAGTTCACTTCTATCTGGAATGATTTCCTCTTCGGCTTAATCGTAACACCCAATCCAGCATCCCAACCTATCACTGTAGCCTTAAATAATTTAGCCGGAAGTTACTTTGTCCAGTGGAATGTTCAGATAGCCGGTGCTCTTCTTACCGTTTTGCCTCCAATATTAGTTTACATATTCCTGGGAAGGTTCTTCTTGAAGGGTTTACTGCAAGGTTCTTTAAAAGGTTAAACTCTATAACCGGGTTAGAGCAATCTAAAAGTTTTTGAGCATCTCCTTTATACTTCAAAAATCTTAAAGTCGCCGCTTTAGAAAGTGGTGGTTTAATTAAAATAGGCAAAAAATATAATATGATTGTAACACAAAAAGTACACATAATTATAACCAAAAAGTCATAATTTGTTATAAAATTGTCTGCAACGTACCATATACATAACCTGTTGAAAATATTTTTGGCTTTTTGGGAAATAACCATAATATATAATAGTGGAATAATAGAATTAAAGCTTAGTATTTGAAAGGGATAACGATGGATTATTTATTAGGGATAGATATTGGCACTTCTGGAACCAAGGGGGTGCTTATGGATAGAGAAGGCAAAATTTATGTCTGGGCAGGGAGAGAATATTCTATAGATATACCTCAGACGGGTTGGGCAGAACAGAACCCTAAAATGTGGTGGGAAGCAACTATTCAAGTAATAAGGGAAGTGTTAAAAGAATCAGAAGTTGACCCCCAACAGATTAGGGGGATAGGATTATCGGGGCAGATGCACGGTACCGTCTTTTTAGATAAGAATTTACAGCCTTTTCGTCCGGCTATCATCTGGGCAGACCATAGGAGTAGCTCTCAATGTGAATTTATTTATCAGAAAATTGGGAAAGAGCGATTGGCTGAGCTGACCGGGAACCCGGTAGCTACCGGGTTTATGTGCAGCACTCTTTTGTGGATGAAAGAGAATCAGCCAGAAGAATTTAATCAAATACATAAAGTAATTTTAGCCAAAGATTATATTCGTTATAGATTAACCGGAAATTTAGGAGTAGAGGTTACCGATGCCTCCAGCACTCTGTTGCTGGATATAAAAAGAAGATGCTGGTCAGAAGAGTTATTGGATATTCTCAGCCTTCCGCTAAAAATTCTTCCGGAAGAAGTTCATGAATCTCAGGAAGTGGCTGGTTATCTGCTTGCAGATGTGGCAAGAGATACCGGATTGTTAGAAGGAATCCCGGTAGTTTATGGTGGAGGAGACCAATCAATGCAGGCAGTCGGCAATGGCGTAATTAGACCGGGAATTCTCTCTTCTACTATCGGGACAGGCGGTCAATTATTTGTTACCGTGGATAAATTCACCTATGACCCCAAGTTAAGAATCCATACTTTTTGCCATGCTATACCGAATACCTATCACTTGCTAGGGGCGATTCTTTCCGCAGGATTATCTTTAAAATGGTTAAGGGAGAATATATTACATACTCCTGATTCTTATCGTATATTTGATGAGGAAGTGGAAAAAATCAGGGCAGGTAGTGAAGGTGTAATTTTTCTTCCTTATCTTTTGGGAGAGAGGTCTCCTTATATGAACCCCCAAGCCAAAGGAGTATTTTTTGGGCTTAGTTTAAAACATCACCGAGCTCATCTGATTAGAGCAGTTATGGAAGGAGTAGTTTTTGCCTTAAGGGATTGTCTGGAGGTCTTTAAAGAATTAGATGTCAAAATTGAGCGAGTGATTGCATCCGGAGGAGGGGCAAAGAGCAGAGTTTGGAGACAGATTCAGGCCGATATTTTTAATAAAGAGATATCTATGACTCAATCTACAGAACAGGCGGCAAAGGGAGCTGCCACATTAGCCGGGGTAGGAGTAGGAATATATAAAGACACAGAAGAAGGATGCAAAAAAACAGTGAAACTTAAAGAAGAAAAAATAAAACCAATTGCTGAAAATGTCGATATTTACAATAAACAATTCGAAATTTATAAATCTTTATATCAAGATTTAAAAGAAGATTTTAAGAGATTAAAAAGAAAAGGTAATATAGTATAGAATGATTTTAGAAAAAACTTTATATATCAAAAGATTAAAAGAATATTTAGATTTAATCATAAAGAGGAATGCAGAAAAACATAACCTTATCGGCTGGGTATTAGCCAAAGATATTCAGCGAAGGAAGTTATTAGAAATTGGTGATAAATATTCTCCAGCTATGACTCAGGCAATCTTACTTGAATCAGTCTGTGAACAGCTACCGATTTTCATCGAACCGGGGCAGATTTTTGCTGGAACAGAAGAAGATGCTTTTTCCGCAAGTTATGCCTTAATTAACCCTGCTTTTCGGATAGAGAGTTTCCAGGGATACAATGATGAAATGGCCTTTTATAATGATGTAAAACCGGGAGACAAAATTGCTGATATTAAAGTAACCGAGCAAATGATTGAAGATAACCGAAAGTTCTGGGGTAAACATCCCTCGGTAGCGAAGATAAGAGAAATATATAAAGAGACGGGGAATCAGACCAAAGAAGCAGTATATTTTGTGGAAAGGGTTACCGGTCATACCATACCTGGTTTTGAGGAGGCTCTGGAAGAAGGATTAGAATGCAAAATTACAGAATTGAAACAACAAAAAAAGAAATTTCCTGCCAAGAGCGATTATTTTAATAGTATGATAAAGACTTTACAGTCGGCTATAATTTTAGCTGACCGCTATAGTAAATTGGCGGAGCAGAAATCTGAACAGGAAAAGGACCCGACAAGAAAGAAAGAATTAAAATTAATAGCAAAGACCTGTCATAAAGTCCCTCATCAAGGTGCAGAAAATTTATACGAAGCCTTGCAATCTTATATTCTACTCTGGCAGGTGATGAACTTGGAACAGCTTCCCAATCCCTATGCCTTTTCCGTGGGAAATCTGGATAGGATAATGAAGCCCTATTATAAGAGAACCAAGGTTTCTAAAAAATTAGCTGTACAATTGATACGCCATTTTTTGGCCTTTTTTGAAGTGGGAGATAGAGACTGGGCTATTTCTCAGAATATTATGGTAGGCGGCTCAGAGGTTAAAGGCAATGATTTATCCAGTGATATGACCTATATTATATTAGAAGCTTACCACCAATCCAATCGACCGCAGCCGAATTTTTCAGTAAAAATACATCCCCATACGCCGTTTGAATTTTATCGGGCGATATCGAAATTTATGTTTAATTTTGGACATAGTTCTCCTTCTTTTCTTAACGATATAGTGGTATTTTCTGCATTAAAGAAAAAAGGCATAGCTGAGGAAAATTTAAAAGAATACGCCATTGCTGGCTGCCAGGAGCCATTAATTAAGGGAAAAGAAAATGGGAACACCACCAATAGCTGGCTGAACCTGGCTAAAGTTTTAGAAATTTCTTTAAATAATGGGTATTCATTCATTACCGGGGAAAAGTTAGGCCCTTCCTATAAAGAATTAGGCTTGGAAGAGAATCCTTTTAGTTCTTTTACGGAAACTAAAAAGATTTATTATCACTATCTGGATTATTTTATTAAGAAGATGGTAAACGCAGCCAATAAATGCACCGAAGCTCTTTCTTTGTTACCGGTTCCTTTTGCTTCTTTTTTTATGGGCGGAGGAGAAACTGGAATCGATATGAGAGATTGTAATAGCAGTTTGGGGACAAAATATAATGCTTCCGGCTGCTTGATTCATGGTTTAGCGACCGCTGCCGACTCTTTAACTGTGCTCAAATACCTCTTTGACCCTGATTTTAAAGTAAAGTTTTCGCTAGATGATTTGCTTGCTGCTCTGAAGAAAAATTTTGAAGAATTTGAAGAATTACGAAATATTATCCAAAAAGTTTCCAAATTTGGGAATAATATTTCCTATGCTGATAAAGAAGCAGTAGAATTAGCGAAGATAGTTAGTGAAAAAATTAATCGACAAAAAAATCCTTTCGGTAAGAATTTTGCGGCTGACTGGAGCAGCCCCACCACTAATCTACTCTACGGATACTGGACGGGCGCTACCCCCAATGGAAGAGGAGCCCGTGAAGATTTAAGCTTTGGGCTTGATCCTTCTCCGGGGATGGCTACAAGCGGTCTTTTAACCAGAATTCTTTCTCAATCAAAATTAGATTATGAAATTATAACCGGTGGTTCAGCGGTAGCGATGAGCATTAGCCCAGACAATATTAAAGGGATGAATTTAAAACAGAAAGCCCAATACCTTAAGGATATTATCAGCGCTATTTTTAATTATTATACGGAAGTAGAAGGGCAAGGATTGGGTTATGTTTATTTTAATGTATTTTCTGCTGAGCAATTATTAGATGTAGCTGAACACCCCGAGAAGTATCCTTATCCGGTTATAGTAAGAATTCATGGCCAATATGGAGATGTACGAAAATTATCTCCGGATATTTTGAAAAAGGATATTATACCTCGTTTAGATCCGGGATCGGTCTCTTTTTAAGAAATATCTACTTTGATCCCTTTACTTTTTATTATCTTAGATAAAGCTATTATCTTTCGGTTAGAAGGAGGCATAAGATGTAGCAAAGGATAGTTTTTTCCTAAGGCTCTCCATTTATAGATCCCGTGTCTCCCGTATTTTAAAAGTTCTACCCTGAGTCCGTTTTTCATGGGAGAAAGAAAATTGGCAATATCTTGAAAATTCTCTTCTGAATCATTATATCCTGGGATAACAGGAATTTCTATCCATAAATCTTTTCCAGCCTTATAAGTTTTTTTGATGTTATACAATACTTGTTTATTATCTTCCCCCACCAATTTCTTATGTATTTCTGAATTAAAATGTTTTATATCACAGAAAACTAAATCCAGATAAGGGAGGGATGTAATAAATTGAGGAGATGAACCGTTGGTTTCAACTGCAGTAGGAAAATTAAAATATTTTAGACCTCTAAGAAGTTCAAAATAGAAATTCCATTGGGCGGTAGGTTCTCCCCCGGACAGGGTTACACCATAGGGGAGATGATCTTTGGAAAATCTTTGGTAAGGTAAAATTTCCTGAATAACTTCTTTTACCGTAACTTCTTGACCGCAAATTTCTTTGGAACCATCCTTATAGATTAATTCAGTCTTTCCGAAGGGTATGCTTTCCGGGCTGCCACACCAGGGACAGTAGAAGTTACAACCTTTAAAATAGACGATACTTCTCCATCCCGGGCCCTCTTTTAAGGCACCATGTTTTATGTTTATAATAATGCCTTTAGCGTTTTC
>JAHJOY010000314.1 GCA_018819665.1 bacterium | reverse complement strand
TATCATCATGAGAAATATAATGGTAAAGGATATCTGGAGGGTCTAAAAGGGCAGGAAATTCCTTTGGAAGCAAGAATTTTTGCCTTGTGTGATGCCTATGACGCAATTAGATCGAAAAGACCTTATAAGGATGAACTGTCACATGAAGAGGCAGTCAAGAGAATTAAGTCTGATAGCGGCGAACACTTTGACCCGGACATTGTGGATGCTTTTCTGAAATGTGAAAAGGAGTTCCTGAAAATAAGCGATACTTATAAAGATTGATATATAAAAAGGGATAGGCTACTTTAATTTACAGGTTTTTAGTTCAGATAAAAAACAAATAGAAAAGCCCCATAGAGTAACAAAGGTTGTGTGAAGACAGGGCAGGCCCCATGCAGTAGATGGTTCACTACACAGGGCAAGTATTTAAACAGGGCTTGCTTAACGAGTATATTTCTTTAGCCAAGCAATCATGAACTTCAAGATACTGGTTTTATTTCAAAGTTCGACTGGAGTGAAAATGGAAATAAGGATTGGCTTATCTATTATTGGCCAGGAGAGAGAGCTAAAGAGGAAATGAAAAGGGCAAAGATAAAAAGTATTTATGACCGGACCACGTTATTTTTATAGTAGTGAAATAAATGCGTATACACTTCGTATTTTTCATAAGTTTATTCCGATACTTCTCGAAGAGTGTTTTAGTAATTTGAAGGTAGATACCATGCAAAAAATTAATAAATACGATCCGTATAAAATTTACAAGAAGTACCCAGACTGGTTTCCTATAGATAGGAAAAATAATAACTGCATTAAGAGGAAAAAGAATAAGTGAATTAATAAAAAGACTTTAAGTATAAAATGGATAAATGTCAATTATTTGTAAAGTTTATAAACATTTGTCTATATAAAAAATATATTAGTTCCATTCTGCCAAAACTAAATTTAGCAAAAAAGATTGAAAAATAAAATAGTCAAGAAACGGATTTATATTTAGTTTTAGAATTAATATGTAATTTATCAATCTTTAAATAATTTTTAGCAATTTTTTACCTTCCCTTGAAACAGCAATACTTTCTTTTTATAATATATGGTTAGAATAAGAGTAGGGAATATACTTATTGATAAATATAGGATAATAAACAATTATATAGAGCTTTTAATGCTTGCAGGAATGTTAATTAACTCCTTTAATTTATAGGTGTTTCGTAATTCTTCCATAATTTCACCCCAACAAAAAGTTCCAAACCTTTCCAATAGGGGGAGCCAGACAATAACCAGCCCTTTGGATTTTTGCTGAAGGGCTTTTTTATTTCCTATTTGGCTTTTTTATTCTAAAAAGAAGGATTTTTGAAAAGTTTATCGTATAAGTAAATTAATATAGGATGATCCGGGTTAGGAGGTATTATGATAAATCTCTTTAAGCAAGAATTACAGGAGATGTATTCTTTTTTTAAAAACAATTATAAGGAAGCGGTTATCCTATGTATGTCAACACTTTTTCTCGTTATGGCAATTTGTCGACCGATAGGGTCATCTTTGGTAGTAAGTTATACGGTATATTACATAATTCTTCCGGTTTTTACCATTTTAATTATTTTAAGAAAGAATCCACTGGATTTTGGCCTCAGGCTCGGAGATTACAAATTGTGGGGTTTTTACGTTGCAGTAACAGTGATTATTGGTATTCCGGTATTATATATCGGTTCTCTTTTTTCTTCTGTAGATCAGTATTATACTAAACCTTTTGATTATTACAGTTTTTTCACTCAAATGGTTCCACTTCTTTTTGCCTGGGAATATCTTCTTCGTGGGTTTCTCCTCTTCGGACTTAAGGAAAGGTTTAAGGAGACGAGCATACTCATACAGATGGTTCCCTTTGTACTCCTTCATATCGGAAAACCCGAAATAGAAATACTGATGTGTATTCCGATGGGATTGTGGTTCGGATATATTGCTTATCGAGGAAAGTCATTCTGGCCGGCATTCATTGCCCATATTTTCATTAACTTTACCCTTAAATACTTTGTGAATTTTTGATGGTAAATTAGAAAAAAGATAATCAGTAACCCTTTAGCAAGCAAGCTGAAGGGCTTTTTAAAGATTTATTGAATTATAATTATAAATAGTTTTTTAAAAAGAAAACCAAGGCTTTGATTTTTAGATAAACTGACTTTTGTTTAATAAAAGGAATAAGAGGAAAGATTTAGAGGTGAATTGAGGAATGGAAAAAACATTGGTGTTAATAAAACCCGATGCCTTTAAAAGGGGCCTTATTGGGGAAATTATTACGAGATTTGAAAGAGTGGGACTAAGCTTGGAAGAAATGAAAATAGTAAATGCTACTACTGAAATTGTCGGACAACACTACCCTGATGATAAAAATTGGATTAGATCTGTTGGCAAAAAGACCGTAGATGCCTATAAAAAATATAATTTAAATATTGCAGAGGATTTAGGTACTGATGATGCCCTGGAAGTTGGTAATCTGGTTAGAAAGTGGTTGATTCAGCAAATAACATCAGGACCAATAATCGCAATTATTTTAAGTGGAAACCATGCTATTGAAGTTGTAAGAAAAATAATTGGAAACACGATTCCTCTTTTTGCGGAGTTAGGAACAATAAGGGGTGATTTTTCGATGGATTCACCTGACCTTTCAATTAAAGAAAAGCGGGCTTTACAGAATTTGGTTCACGCCTCGTCAACCATTGAGGAGGCGAAACGAGAAATTTCTCTTTGGTTTGAAAAAGTCGGAAATTTATTGAGCTAGTACAACATTCCACTATCTTAGTGTATGGATTTTAGCTAACTATTTTTAAATTGCAAATTCATTGAATAAGCAAAATTTTTGAAAAAGGGAGGTATAATGATGATAACATTTTTAATGTTTGGAAAGTACTCATCAGAAGCTATAAAGGGAATAAGCGGTGCACGCACAGTGGAGGCTAATAACCTTATTAAAAAAAATGGTGGTGAAGTAATCTCTCAATATGCTCTATTAGGAGAAAATGATTTGCTTTTTATTGTAAATTTTCCTAGTGTAGATGATGTGATAAGATCTTCAGTTGCCTTGAATAAATTAACTGGGATTTCATTTAGTAGCGTCCCAGCAATAACAGTGGAACAATTCGATAAGGTTATCGCTTAGATGTATTTTGGCGTATTGTATTAAAACTTGTTAAGTTTTTAATTTAGTATAAAGTGTAGATAATGGTTAATGTACTAGCTCAATAAAAAATTTTGTTAAGAGAGTTTTAATTATAGTTAGTGTAAACTTTAGTGGGGTACTTTAAGAAAAAAAAGAATAGCTATCGCTTTTGTTTTTCCAATATTCTTTTTCGTATGGTACTTTTCTTTCTCTTTACTCGATACTCGATACGATATACTCGATACTGATTTTAATATAGACAATGGGTAGAAAATGTGATAACATTATTTCGTTTAAAAAGGGATATTAGATTTGCAGTAAATATAATCTGTGTAATCAATAATATTATATTAGGAGGAAGCAATGAAAGAAAGAGTAGAAGCAGCTTTAGAGAAAATAAGACCATCTCTGCAAGCAGATGGCGGTGATATTGAATTAGTAGAAGTGACTCTAGATGGGGTAGTAAAAGTAAGATTGACCGGTGCTTGTAGCGGATGTCCTATGCGAGAGATGACTTTACAGATGGGTATTGGCAGAGCATTAAAGGAAGAAGTTCCTGAAGTAAAAGAAGTTGTAGCTGTATAATTATTCTTTAATAAGTGTAAATATCAAGAAAAATAAATACAATAAATAGTATAGGGGTATGATATTATAATATATCGTGCCCCTTATTATTTTCAAAATTCGATAAATAATTGCACTTTAAAATGGACGTCTTATTAGTATAAACTTTAGTGGGGTAGTTAGAGAAAATTATGATTTAATTGTAAAATACGGTAATTTTCAGTTATAATAAAT
>JAHJOY010000313.1 GCA_018819665.1 bacterium | reverse complement strand
TGTAGGGGGCGGAGTCATCCGCCCCCTACTTTTTTCTTTTTCTCTACTATACGCTCTACGCTAAACGCTATCCGCTATTTTCTTTTTCACGATATACGACATACTAATTATAGTTTATGGATAAAGATACCGCTTCGCAGCTTGGGTTCAAACCAGGTAGATTTGGGAGGCATTAGTTTTTCTGCATCGGCTACTTTCATTAATTCTTCTATAGAAGTGGGATACAGGGAAAAGGCTACTTTCATCCCTGCCTTTACTCTTTTCTCTAATTCCTCCAAACCCCTGATTCCTCCTACAAATTCTATTCTCTGGTCTGTTCGGGGGTCTTCTATCCCTAAAACAGGGGTGAGCAGATTATTTTGAAGTATTGAAACATCAAGACTGTCTACTGCATCATCTTCACTAAAAGTCCCCAGTTTAGCGGTTAGTTTATACCAGCAGTCACCTAAATACATGCCAAAGGTATGCCTTACTTCTGGCCGATAGGCGCCCTCCTTGCTATATTTTTCTATGCTAAATTTTTCGGATATTTTCTGAATAAATTCTTCCTTAGAATTTCCCGCTAAATCAGCTACCACCCGATTGTAGTCCATAATATATAGTTCATCATCGGGGAAAAGGACAGAGAGAAAGTAATTAAACTCTTCCTTCCCGGTATAATCTTTATACTGTTCTCTTCTTTTAAGCCCTACTTTGGTCGCTGCTGCTGCTCGATGGTGACCATCAGCAATATAAAGATAATCAATCTCGGCAAAGGCCTCTATTAATTGCTGAATTGTTGATTTATCATCAATTACCCAGCAGATATGGATAATTTTATCCTCCGAAATAAAATCATATATGGGTTTTTGTTCTTTAGTCCATCTATTTACGATGTGTTTTATTTCATCTCTTGCTTTATAAGTAACAAAAACCGGACCGGTATTGGCATTAGTAAAATCAATATGGTTTATGCGGTCCTTTTCTTTATCTTCTCGGGTATTTTCATGTTTCTTAATCTTTCCTTCAAGATAATCATCTATAGAAACACAGACCACCAATCCTGTTTGAGCCCTTCCTTTCATTATCTGTCTATAGATATAGATCTTCTCCTGCTCATCCTGTAAATACACTTTTTTCTCGATCAACCTATCAAGATTTTCCCTGGCTTTTTCGTACACCTTTTGGTTATAATGGTCTACGGAAGAATTTAAATCTATCTCCGCTTTATTAACATGGAGAAAGGAATAAGGATTATCTTTTGCCAATTGATGGGCTTCTTCGCTATTTAGAACATCATAGGGCGGTGATGCTACTTTGGATACCAACTCCGGTTGAGGCCTAAAAGCTTTAAATGGTTTGATTACTGGCATTTTCATCCTCCAATTATATTTTAAATATCGTCTTTTATAATAGAGACAATCTCCTGTCCAATCCTTTCCTGGGCTTCTTTGGTAGAGGCTCCGATATGGGGAGTCACCGAAACTCTTTCTTGATTAACCAGTTCCAGATTCTTGGTTGGCTCTTCGGGAAATACATCAATCCCTGCTCCAGCAATCTTCCCGGAATTTAGTGCCTCCAATAAAGCTGCCTCATCTACCACACCACCTCGAGCACAATTAATAAGATATACTCCGTCTTTCATCTTGGAAAATTCTAGTTTACCAATCACAGGAGATTCATCTTTATTCCCCGGTACATGTAAAGAGATAAAATCAGAATCAGTTAGAAGTTCATCCAGAGAAACAAAAGAATATTCGGGACAATTTTTGGCTGGGCCTAAAATGTCATTGTAGATAACCTTCATCTCTAATGCTTTAGCTTTTTTAGCTAATTCTCTTCCGATTCTACCAAATCCTATAAGTCCTAAAGTTTTGCCGGAAAGTTCTATCCCTGTATATTTATTTTTGTTCCATTTGCCTTCTCTCATAGTAACATTGGCAATTCCAATAAATCGAGCCAGGCAAAACATATGCCCCAAAGCCAACTCTGCCACAGCCGAACTGCTCGATTTGGGAGTATTTCTTACTTTTATCCCTTTCGATTCAGCATAAGTTACATCTATATTATCCACTCCAACTCCACCCCGAATAATCAGCTTTAAATTTCCGGTCTCAATTGCAGAATCTATCATATCTTTTCTAACTTTAGTTGCAGAACGAACAATAACTACATTAAAACCTTTTATCTGTTCTTTTAAATCTTCGGGTTCAAAAAACTGCTCTGTTACTTCATGCCCCAAATCCTTTAAGGTCTGAACAGATCCTTTATCCATTCCATCAGTTACTAATATTCTTAACATCTTTATCACCGCCTATAATCCTAAAATTTTATCAATTAAAGAAAGAAGTTCTTTGATCTCGGAAAGTGTCGCTTCAGCCATATGAGCTATTCTGAAGGTTTTATCTTTCAGTTTTCCATATCCGTTAGAAATCATAAAACCTCTTTCGCCTAAAGCCTTGTTTAAATCGCCTACACTAATTTCTCTGGTATTCTTTACGCAAGTCACTGTATTGGAAGCAAATTTTTCTTGGGCCAAGAGAGCAAATTTTTCTTTGGTCCACGCCCTTACATAATTAGCCATTTCTGTATGGCGGGCAAAACGGTTATCTAACCCTTCTTTCAATATTTTATCTAATTGATAATCAAGGGCAAACATATGAGACAGAGAAGGAGTAGAGGGGTATTGATAATCTTTCTTTTGAATATACTCGTAAATTTGTAAAAGATCAAAGTAAGTTCCTCTAAACTTAACTTTCCTGGCTGCCTCCAAGGCTTTTTCTGAAATAGAACAAAGAGAAAGACCGGGAGGTAGCCCTAAACATTTTTGACTGGAAGCTATACATATATCGATGCCTAACTTATCCACTTCTATCTTAGTTCCACCTAAAGAACTTACCGCATCTACGCAGAATATTACTTCGGGATATTTTTTCATCACCTCAGCAATCTCTTCGACCGGATTCATTATTCCGCTGGAAGTCTCATTGTGGGTTATAGTAACAAGGTCATATTTACCGGTGGCTAAAACTTGATCTACTGATTCCGCAGTGTTAGGTAATCCCCATTCAACTTCAAATTTATCAGCTGGTACATTATTGTCTTCTGCCATGGCAAACCAACGGTTACCAAAATTACCACAGGAAAATACTGCTGCCCTTTTTTGAGTACAAGAACGAACAGCTCCCTCCATCAGGCCACTACCAGAAGAAGTAGATAATAAAATCTCATTTTGGGTATACATCAGCTTTCTTAGTTTATCACTGATGTTTCTCTGCAGAGTTGAAGCCTCTTTGCCTCGATGACCAATCATGGGAGTAGCCATCTTTTGCAAGGTATCTTCGGTTACATTAACTGGTCCGGGAATAAAAAGTTTTTTATACATTTTCTTTCCTCCATATTTTAAATTATTTTTACTATGATATTAAAATATCTTGAATTTTCAATAGATTCTAAAATATAAAACACATAAAAAATCCCTTGCCAGTATTGCTATTATCCTTGCAAATACTAGCTGGGACTAATAATTTTTTTTC
>JAHJOY010000312.1 GCA_018819665.1 bacterium | reverse complement strand
CATTTAAAGAAGATTTATAATTATCTGCAATTAAAAGTTCTACTGTTAGCAATTAATTTTATTTTCCTTAATCAAATATATTTTTTTGTTCATCCTAATCTTAAACTAACAACATCCATGCATTGGTGGTTGGTGTTTCTCTTCTTTACCAATATATTTTTCAGGATAATCATCAAACTTTTTTTTGCATCCTGCAGAACAAAAATATAAAATTTTATCATTGTATGTGCTTTTAAATTTTGCTGTCAATTTATCTACTTTCATCTTACATACCGGATCAATAACCATATTTGTCACCTCCTTCTCATATTATAATTTTCTTCACCGGTGGGACATATTTTTTTAACATCAAAGAAAGACTTACCACAGTTACAGAGCTCATAGCCATAGCTAAACCTGCAAATTCAGGTCTAAAAGTAATTCCGAAAAAAGGGTATAATATTCCTGCCGCTACCGGAATAAGAGCAGTATTATAAGCAAAAGCCCAAAATATATTTTGCCTAACTCTCGATATTACTTTTTTACTTAATTGTACAGCTGCTACTGTATCCAAAAGATCATCTTTTATAAGTACTACATCTCCGGTTTCTATTGCTACATCTGTACCGCTGCCTATGGCAATACCCACATCTGCCTGAGCAAGAGCCGGTGCGTCATTGATGCCATCACCCACGAAGGCAACTACTTCCCCTTTTTCTTGAAGTTTTTTTACTTCATTTGCTTTATCTTGAGGTAAAACTTCTGCTAATACATTTACAATTCCAGCTTGCTTAGCAATTGCCTTGGCAGTTCTAATATTATCACCGGTAATCATAAAAATATTAAATTTCATATTCCTAAATTCCTTAATTGCTGCTCTAGTTGTTTCCTTTAAGGTGTCTGCAACAGCAATTATGCCTGCCATCTTGCTATCAAAAGCAATTAATATTACTGTTTTTCCTTCGGTTTCAAGTTGAAAAATATTTTTCTCAACCCCTTCAGGTAGTGAAATATTTTTCTCTTTTAAAAGGATTCTGTTGCCAATAAGTATTTCTTTTCCTTCTACCTTTGCTATTACACCTTTCCCCCTAAAAGTGTTAAAATATTCGCTGCTAAGAAGTTTAATGCCACTCTCAACTGATTTTTTTACGATTGCCTCAGCAAGAGGGTGTTTAGAATTCTTTTCCACGCTTGCGGTGAATTTTAGTAGTGCTCTATTTTTAATTCCAATACCGATTATATCTGTAACTTCCGGTTCCCCTTTAGTAAGGGTTCCGGTTTTATCAAATATTATGGTGGTCAATTTCTCCGACCTTTCCAGAGCTTCTCCATTTTTAATAAGAACACCAAGTTCTGCCCCCCTGCCTACCCCTACTGTCACAGCAGTCGGAGTAGCCAGACCGAGTGCACACGGGCAAGCTATAACCAGAACTGAAATTAAATTAGTTAACGCGAAAAGAAAACTATTATCAAGAATAAAATACCAGACCACAAAAGAAAGAAGAGCAATTACTAATACTATAGGAATAAAATAATTTACTGCCTTATCTGCAATTCTTTGAATGGGTGGTTTTGAACTCTGGGCCTCTTCTATAAGTTTTATAATTTGAGATAGCATTGTATCTCTTCCTATTTTAGTTGCTTTAAATCTTATTACACCATTTTTATTAATAGTTCCACCGATAACCTTATCACCTTTTTCTTTCAATGCGGGAATGGACTCTCCGGTAATCATTGATTCATCTATATAACTTTCACCATCAATAACTTCTCCGTCTACAGGAATTTTTTCTCCTGGTTTAACTACTAAAATATCATTTGTTTTTATCTTCTCTATAGATATTTCCTGTTCTTCAAAAAATGATAATAATTTGCTAATCAACATATCTTTAGGAGGATAACTAAAGTTTTTATGATTATAATCGTAAACTCTACAGTTAAATGTTTTATCTTTCTTCCCTTCTAAATCTCTTTTATTTATTAAAATAGTAGGTGACCCAAAAAAGGAATATTTTTGATAATTTTCCTTATTTACTTCCATAGAATTGATGGGGGCAGAAATGTTCAACTCCTTTAGAGCATCTTTTACTTGTTCAGCTGACTTATTATAGTTCGGACAATCTTTAAAATATAAAATTTCTATATCTATATTTTTGGGTTTTAAAACACCAGCGGTTTTTGGTTGTAAGCCCATTAATTTTTTAATCGCTTCTGAAGTCTTCCCTTTTGCCTTTGCTTCTAAATATCGCCCCATGGTAAGAAATGTAGCAAGAAAAATTGTTGTCTCAAAGAATAAAAATTTACGGGAAAGTATAAATTCAAAAGTAGCTAAAAGGCTTGCGATAAAAGCAACTCCAATCCCCATAGAATACATTACATCCATATTAAGATTCTTATTTTTAAGCGAACGATATGCCGCATTAAAAATAGGAAAACTTATATAAATAAAAACAGGTGTCGAGATAAATAGCATTAAATAAGGTAATGGAAAAGGTAAATTAATTGGAATATACATGAGAATCATTAAAAGAATGCCGGTGATAAAACCAACAATAATCCTACTAAGTTTTTCTTTCAAATTCCTTTCTCTTGCAGTTTTTTCTAGATCTTCTGTTTTTTCTCCTTCTATACCTAAGAATTGATATCCGGTTTCTTCAATAGTTCTTCTCATGTCGGCTTGGGTTACAATATTTGGATTATAAATAACAAGTGCTTTTTCACCAGCAAGATTAATATTAACCTCTATGATTCCATCTAATCTTAGGAGAGAATTTTCGATTGTTTTTACACAAGATGCACAAGTCATCCCTCCAATTTTTAAAACGGCTCTTTCGTTTATTACTTGGTAACCTGCGTCCCTTATGGCTTTGTCTAAATCAGTATACTTTATCTTTAAAAAGTCATATTCTACTGCAACACTCTCATTTCCAAGATTCACTTGTGCATCAATAACACCATTTAGATTTAATAATGACTTCTCAATTGTTACAGCACACATTGCACAAGTCATTCCAGAAAGCTTAAGCTCAATTTTTTTCTGTGATCCAAAGCCATAATTCTTCCCCTTAAACAACTAAATTTTATTTTTCAAATACAACTTTTTATGGCGGGCATTTGCCGCATATTGACCTGAATAAGTTAGTGCTTAAATATCTGTCTCCTCGATCAGGTAAAATTACTACAATTATTCCAGAATCTATCTTTTTGGCTATACGCAAGGCTCCTACTACTGCAGCACCACTGGACATGCCTGCAAAAATACCTTCTTTAGTGGCAAGTAATCTTGCCATCTCATAAGCTGGATCATCCTCAACAATAATCTTCTCATCCAATTTTTCTGAGTGGTAAATTTTGGGAACGATTGATTCCTGCATATTTTTAAGCCCTTGTATTTTATGCCCTACTATAGGTTCAACTCCTACAATTTTAATTTCTGGTCTTCTTTCTTTTAGATATTTAGCCACTCCCATTAAGGTCCCTCCGGTCCCCATTCCGGCTACAAATACATTTATTTCTCCCTTGGTTTGCGAAAATATTTCCGGTCCGGTGGTCTCATAATGAGCAAGAACATTACTCTCATTTTCGAATTGATTGGGCATATAATATTTATCCGGTTCCTCGGAAATGAGTTGGTGAGCCTTTCTAATAGCCCCATCAGTCCCCTCTTCCCCTGGAGTGAGTATAGTTTCCGCTCCAAATGCTTCGATAACACGACGCCTTTCTAAACTCACGCACTCAGGCATGCAAAGTTTTACTTTGTACCCCTTGGCTGCTCCTATCATTGCCAGGGCAATTCCAGTATTTCCTGAAGTAGGTTCAAGTATTGTTTTTCCTTTGATAAGTTCACCTGACTCTTCTGCTTTTTTGAGCATATAGTAAGCAGGACGATCTTTAACTGAACCACCAGGATTATTTCCTTCAAGCTTGCCAAAAATTCTTACCTTTGAATTTCCATTTAGATTATTTAACTCTACAAGCGGCGTACTGCCGATAGCTGACAACAGGTTCATAATTTTCTCCTCTTTTATTTAATATATGCGAAACACAATAACAAAACAATTAGTTTATTTCTTTTTGCGAGTTCATTAAATCCTCTAAAGTAACAGAGCTAAGTTCATCGGAAATTTTTTCATCTAATTTCTCCCAGATGCCTCGAGTTGCACATTTGGAAACTCTATGACAAACAGAGGGATTTTTTACACATTCTACGCAACTTATCCCCCCTTCCAAAGTTTGCACAATCTCTTTGAGAGTTATTTTGGAAGGAGATTTCGCTAACCTATACCCTCCGTGTGCCCCTCGAGAGGAGCTTATCAACCCACTTGCCTTAAGAGGTATAACCAGATGACTTAAATATTTTTCGGATATCTCTTCCTTTTCGGCAATATCCTTTAAAAAGATAGTCCCCTTATCAAAATTTAAGGCTAATTCTAACATTAACCTTGTACCATATCTTGCTCTGGTAGAAAGCCTCATAAAATCACCTCACTTAATTACTACTATTACTATTGCTTTAGTAGTAAATATAATATAAAAAAATATTTTTGTCAACTATTAACTGAAAACTGTGAACCGAAAACTTGCTTTAAACATTAAATCGAAAATTAATAATATCACCATCTTCGATTATAGCATCTTTACCTTCAATCTTTAGTAGCCCTTTTTCTTTTATTGCGTGCATTGAACCAAGAGTAACCAAATCCTGATATCTAGCAATTTCAGCCCGGATAAAACCTCTTTCTATATCTGAATGTACTTTCCCAGCAGCTTTTACTGCATGGGTACCATTTTTAATAGTCCATGCTCGAACTTCATCCTTGACTACTGTAAAAAAGGTGATTAGCCCTAAATGTTCATAACCTATTCGACATAACCTTTCAATGCCCGATTCTTTTAACCCCAGGTCCTCTAAAAATACCTGTCTCTCTTCTGGTTCTAATTGACTTATTTCCATCTCCATTTTTCCACAGATGTCTATGCTCACCATATTATTATCTTTTATAAGTTGGTTTAATTCCTCTTTCCGGGGAAATACATTAGATCTAAATTGTTCCTCACTAAGATTTAGAGCAATAATTATCGGTTTTAGAGTATAGAAACTAAAGTTACTTATCCTCTTTATTTCATCTTCCGTAAATTCAAAATTGGAGAGAAACTTATCATCACTTAGATATTGATTGCATTTTTTTAAAATCTCTTCTTCTATTAATTCATCATGAGTTAATTCTTTCTTAGATCTTTTTAAACGACCTAAACGATTCTCCACTACCTCCAAATCTCTAAGTAAGAGTTCATACCTTAAATTTTCAACTTGGACAACAGGATCTTTTTCACCTGCAACAGCCGGGTCCTCAAATAATCTAATCGCAAATAATAGGGCATCAACACCCTGGATAAGGTTAAATATCTCTGCTTTCTCTTTTGATGGTAATTCTGGTGAAATTCCAGCAATATCTATAAATTCGATAGTGGCATAAGTGGTCTTCTTTGGAATGAAAAGGGAGCTTAAAAAATCTACTCGGTGATCATAAACAGTAGCAACCCCGATATTCTTTGTACCTTTTGAGGGAAATGCAGAAACTTCTTTATTCTGGCCGGTTAAAAGATTAAACATAGTGGTCTTCCCTACTAAAGGCATCCCTACAATTCCAATTTTCATTTTTTATCCCCCCCATTTTGTATCTCGTATCTCGTGAATCGTATCTCGCAAAGAAACAGTGTAACTTCATTATAACAAAGATTTTTTAAAAATAAAAATAAGAATTTCTTTTATTCGTATCGAGTATTGAGCATTGCCACTCCTCCTCCGTAGGACAGGCGTCTCGCCTGTCTATTTTGGTTTTTAATATTATTTATTCAACTTAAAAGCCGGAGTAAATTCCTAATTCACTAATGACTAATTTAAAAAGAAGTAAAATATTGAAGCAAATAATCTGTATGCCTATATTTTCCTTATCTTTCCGTTATCCATCAGGTAAATACAATTAGTAGTCTCTTTTAAAAATTTTTTATCATGGGAAATAATTATATAGGATAAATAGGGATTGCTGTTTAAAATTTGAACTATCTTTTCAATAGTCTCCTCGTCAAGCCAGATGGTAGGTTCATCAAGTAATAAAATCTCCGGATGCATTGCCCATACAGTAGCCAGGGAAACTAATCTTTTTTCACCATAGGAAAGATTATAAGTAATTCTATCTTCAAAACCAGCCAAACCTAAAGTCTTTAAGGTTTCTTTTAGAATCTCTTTTGTTTCCTGGCGATTCTTTCTTAAATTAAGAGGACCAAAAGCAATATCTTCAGCAACAGTAGGACTAAATAATTGATCATCCGGATCCTGAAAAAGAAGGCCAATTCTTTCTCTAACTTCCACAAAATCATTCTCTACTTTTCGTTCTTTTCCAAAAATTTCTACTTTCCCTTCCCGCGGATTTAGGAGACCCAT
>JAHJOY010000311.1 GCA_018819665.1 bacterium | reverse complement strand
TTATCCGTCGTCGCAAGAGATGGAAAGAATTCTTGAGCTTTCTAAGGATAATCCGTAGACGTTATCCCCATGAGAGACGACTGATTATTATTTTAGACAATTTCTCACCACATAAGAAAAAAGAAGTTTTTAAGTGGTGTCACCGGAATCGTGTTTGGTTAATATTTACAGCAACTAACGCATCATGGATGAACCGGATTGAAGCCCAATTTGGATCAGTCCGTTATTTTGTATTAAAGAGTTCATATCCTGAAAACCATAAAGAACTTGAACAAAATATCAAAGAACATTTAAAATGGCGAAATAGTAATCGCCACAATTCATTATTGAAAATATTGCAAAAGAAAACATATGTTATTTAACAAGGCACTAGATACTAGATACGAACAACGAAATTGTATCTCGTGAATCGTATCTCGTAAAGAAGCTAGTAGTCAGGAGTCAGAATCCAGGATTCAGAATATTATCAGAGAATAACGTTACCAGAATAACCCGGGTCGGATAAATCCGCTCCCTATATTAAAAGTAATAATTTATATGAAAAAGTTTTTAATTTTGAATTATGGTTTTTCGTTTTGCGCTTTAATTTTTTAGCTTAATAGAGTAGGGGCACGATGAATCGTGCCCATTCGTCCCAACACGGCACGCCGTGTTGCTACATTAATTTGAAACTTGCATCTCGCACCTTGTAACTCGTATTAAAACTAACGACTATTCACTATTCACTAACGACTATCTTGACTGGCTAACCGGCTAGTAGCGTGATATAATAATTTAGAGATAATTTTTTAGTTAATTTACAATCATATGATTGTAACCCAAAAAGTAACAAAGTGGTAGGGTAGGGGCACAATTCATTGTGCTCCTACAACATAATTATAACCAAAAAGTCATAGTTTAATATGAAATTATCTGTAACGCGCCATATATATGATCTGTTGAGAATATTTTTGGCTTTTTGGGAAATAATCATCATATGACAAATAAATTAAAAAAAGTAAATATTCTAAAAATAAGTTTGATATAGAAAAATGAAGGAAAGTAATAATATAGAAGAAAAAAAAGAAGAAGAAATAAAATTTTTAGCTGACAGAATGTTGGGTAAATTAGTTAAATGGCTGCGCATCTTAGGCTTCGATACTGCTTATCCTTCCTTCGATGATGATTTATCTCTCATCCTAACTGCACGGCAAGAGGGCAGAATATTACTCACCAGAGACGCTAATCTAATTAAAAGACGAAACATCTGTGATTTCTTGTTTATTAAGGGCGACCACTGGGAAGAACAGTTGGCAGGGATAATAAAGGGGTTAAAATTAGAAATTGATCTTAATTCAAAAATATTTTCTCGTTGTTCTCTATGCAACACCCCCACTAAAGATATCGATAAAAAAGAAGTTAAAACCCATGTACCTCCTTATGTATTTTTAACTCAAGACAAGTTTGTTTATTGCCCTTCTTGTAAAAAATATTACTGGAGAGGGACTCACTGGCAAAGAATGGCGAAAAAAATTAAAAAATTGTCCTTTAATAAATCAGGGAGCGATTCTTAAAGAATGAATTAAAAACCGCCCCCTGATTTTGATTAAAATAAATTTTTATTTTTCTGGTAGAACCTCTATACCAGGGAGTTTTTCCCCGCCTAAAAATTCTAAAGAAGCTCCTCCGCCGGTAGAAATATGAGTCATCTTCTCTGCTAACCCTGCATTTTCGATTGCGGCAATAGAATCTCCACCGCCAATTATAGTTACAGCCTTCCCCTGCATATCTGCCAATATTTTTGCTATTCTATTCGTTCCCTTGGCATACTTTTTTATTTCAAATACTCCCACTGGTCCATTCCAGAATACAGTCCTTGCCTTTTTAATCTCTTTTTCAAATATGGCTATAGATTTGTCGCCCAAGTCTACTCCTATTACATCCTTAGGTATATCCTTTATTTCTACCATTTTACTCTCTGTCCTTTCTGACGCTTCTTTGGTTATTACTAAATCAACCGGTAAAAGTATTTTGTTGCCCTTTTCTTTTGCCTTCTTTAACATCTTTTTAACTATTTCCAAGTCATATTCTTCTAACAGTGAATTACCTACCTCATAACCTAAAGCAGCCAAACAGGTATAACTCATCCCTCCGGCAATCAATATTCTATCCGCAATAGATAATAAATTCTGGACAATTTCAATTTTTCCGGATATCTTTGCTCCTCCCAATACTACCACAAAAGGTCTCTCGGGATTCTCTATTAAATTGCTCAACACCTCTATCTCTTTGGCCATTAAAAATCCGGCATAAGATGGCAACATCCTGGCCACACCAAAAGTAGAAGCATGAGCTCGATGAGCTGTACCAAAGGCATCATTCACAAAAATATCAGCTAAATTGGCTAATTTTTTAGAAAATTCGTAATCATTTTTTTCCTCTTCCGGATGAAATCTTAAATTTTCCAATAAGACAACTCCACCCTTTTGCATATTTGAAACAATCTTTTCTACTTCTTCTCCGATACAATCATTAAGTTTTTTAACTTCCTGCTCTAATAATTCGCTCAATCTTTTGGCCACCGGGTCTAATCTTAATTTCTCAACCACTTTCCCTTTGGGACGACCCAAATGGCTCATCAAAACTACTTTCGCCTGATGAGACATTAAATATTTAATAGTGGAAAGGGCTGCTTTTATTCTCGTATCATCAGTAATCTCTAATTCTTCGTTTAGAGGAACATTAAAATCAACTCTTACCAGAACCCTTTTACCTTCTAATTGATTTTTATTCAAATCTTTAATAGTCTTTTTTTGCATCTTGTACAACCTCCAATACTATAAATTAATATATAATGCTTAAATTTTATATTTAATTCGATTGATTATAGCGATTTAATCAATTATACAACTAAGCAATCCACTAATCAATGGTTAGTGTAAATTTTAGTGGGGTAGTTAGATAAAAAGAAGAATATTACTTTTTTGTATTTTTTTTCTCTTTCTTAACTCGATACTCGATACTATTACTCGATACTTTCTTATTAGTATAATTTTAAATAAAAATGGAAACATGTTATACTTTAATTTGTAGGTTGCAGGTTTTAAGTTACGAGTTGCAAGTTTCAAGTTTGAAAAAGTAGGGGCGTATGGAATTAGTTAGTTAGTTATCTGGTTATTTGGTTAGCTGGTTAAGAAAATAAGAGAAAGAAACCAGGAGCCTAAATTCGTATCACGTATCTCGTATCTCGTGAAGAAAATAGTTAATTGTGCTCAGGGATGCCAGAAGATAAAAAAAGATAGATTCCCGCTTTCGCGGGAATGACCTTGGTAGGAAAGGCGTTCCCCGTTTTCACGAGGACAGGCCCGCCTGTAATACTATACGCTAAACGCTGTACGCTATACGCTAATATGCGCAATACTCGATACGCAATACGCAATACGATACACTAACGACTATTCACTATTCACTAACGCCTAATTTAACTAACTAAATTGACTGTCGGACCGGAAGTCCGGTGGACTGGTAAACTAAATTAATTGGTAAATTGGTGAATCGGTGAATTGGTGAATTACAAATCAAGGAGTGAATGACTTTTTGGATGAATTAATTTTAGATAAAAAAAGATTTCTTAAAGGATTGGGTATTTCTATAGTTATCGGTATCATAACTGCCTTAATTATTATTTTTATTACTACTAACCAGGATACCTGGATAAGTTTATCTTATGTTAACAAAAAATACCTCTTCTTAGCTTTTGTTCTAATGGTATTTGCTGCAGTGATAGATGCTCTCAGAATAAAAATGACCGTAGAAGCAGTTAATGAAAAAATTACTTTTACCGAAGCCCTAAAAGTGTACTATATTAGTAACTTTGCCGGTGGCATAACCCCTTTCCTCTCTGGCACCCTACCCGCTCAAATATATCTATTAAATAAAGATATAAAAAATAACATGACTTTAGGTAAGGCTACTATGGTTGCCACTATTATGCCTCTGATTAAGACCTTAGTTTTTACTATTTTTACCCCTATCATCTTTTTTACCTTTAAAAGAACAATTACTAATTACACCATTCTTTCTGCAATCCTTATCAACGGGGCTATCTTAATTTCTCTGTTTTTTCTCTTTTTATTTATCTTGGCAGTAAAATACCCCGAAAAGATGTTAGAAATAATTTCTAAAATTCAACATTTACCCTGTATCTCGAAATTTTCAAGAAAAGAACAAATATCACACTTATTCAATAGAGTAATCCTGGAAATCAAAGAATTCCATAAGAGTTTTTCTCTATTAAAAGAAAATTGGATTAAACTACTATTTTCTACCCTCTATACAATTATCTTTTGGGGCACTCTTTTCTTGGCAGCCCCCCTGCTTCTTTGGGGATTTAACCTACACTTTAATTTCTCCCATGTATTAGTAATGCAAGTTATATTCTATTTTATTTTACCTTTTATGCCTACTCCGGGTGGCAGTGGGACAGCAGAAGCAGGTTTTGCCTCATTATTTTCTTTCTTTGTTCCTCTTCACCTTTTAGGTCTCTTTGTATGGACCTGGAGATTTATAGTCTTTTACTTTAATTTGTGTATCGGAGCTATAGTCCTTTTGGTAGAAATTAAAAGGGTAAAAAACAAGAAACGACGACGACGACAAGAAGTAGACAAGGAGTAATTATATTTCTTCTTCTTTTACTTTCCTCTTAGCTTTAGCTCTAATTCCTCCAAAAGATTTAAAAATTTGATCGATTCCCAGGGCAATTATTAATATTGGCCAAAATTTCCAGATATTTTCTGATACCTCAAAACCGAAAAAATATTTAGCTAAAAAGATGGTTCCTATTGCTATTAATATTACCCCAAAAATAATGGATTTATTTTGCCAAATTTCTTTAATTCCCCAAATAAGTAAAATTACTGGCCACAGATTCCATACTCTTCCCCATATTTCTAAATCAGTGAAATTTTCAACTATAAATATGATACCAATAGCTAATATTATTAATCCGAAAACCCAACTTCCCTTACCTTCTTCATTCGCACTCATTACTTTTCCTCCTTTAATATTTTCTTTCTTTTTAATAAGCGAATTTTCTTTGCTTCCTGCCAAATATATTCCAGGTCATAAAAATCCCTTTTCTCTTTAGAAAATATATGAACTATCACATCACCGTAATCCAATAATATCCATCCTGTTCCAGGCTTGCCTTCATAATGCAATAATCTATTTTTATTTTCTTTTAATTTCCTCATAATAAAATTACTTATTGCCTTTAATTGAGGTTCTGAATCACCACTGGTGATTACAAAATAATCAGCAATTAGAGTCAATTTGCCTAGATTCAATATTACTGTATCTTTTGCTTTTTTGTCTTCGGCAGCAGCTGCAGCCATTTTTGCAATAGCTAATGAGTTTTTATCCAAAACATCACCTCTTTTTTTGTTAGTATATCGTATGTCGTATATAGTATATCGTAAAGAAAATAGAAACCAGAATATTGAATAGTGTATAGCGTTTAGCGGTTAGTATGATAAACGAAATGTTTGTCTCGTATAATTTATACTTAATGTTTATCTGCCTGGCTGCACCAAAACCTGCCCCTACATCTGGCTTCTGAATTCCATTTTATTTACATATTACACGTTTATTTTTTAGTTTCCAAGTTGATTTTGTTTTTAATTTTGAATTTTAAGTTTTAGTTTTGCGTTTTTCGCTATCCGCTAATTCTCTTAACCAGCTAACCAATTAACAATTATACCCCTTACCCACTTTCTCTTCTTTACTATATACGATATACTATATACGATATACGATATACGATATACGATATACTATTCCGCCATATCCTTCCCCAGTATTATAA
>JAHJOY010000310.1 GCA_018819665.1 bacterium | reverse complement strand
ATTCTAAAATAATTAAAGGTTTGATTTACGAGTGGGGAGGAAAGGCAATAGTATACGAAATTGTTAAAGACATCTCCTTAGATTTAAAGAGGATTTTACTTGAAGCTGCCTCACAAAATGATGTAGTAGTGGTCCTTGCCGGTTCCTCTGCTGGCTCAAAAGATTTCACTTCGGAGATTGTCAAAAGTATAGGTGATGTTGTAGTTCACGGAGTAGCTATTATGCCAGGGAAACCGACAATTTTAGGAATTATTGATGACACTCCTCTTATCGGGCTTCCTGGTTACCCGATCTCGGCAATCATCGCTGCAGAGCAATTTTTAAAACCTTTAGTCTTCCGTAAATTAGGATTAACTGTAAAAAGACGAGAAGAAATTAAAGTCCATATGGCCCACAAAGTGGTTTCTCGTTTAGGAGATGAAGAATTTCTAAGAGTAAAATTAGGAAATATAGATGGAAAAACAATGGCTTATCCTCTTTCCCGAGGAGCGGGAGTGGTTACTTCTTTGGTAGAAGCAGATGCCCTGATTCGTATTCCCTTGTTTAAGGAGGGGGTAGATTTTGGAGAAGAGGTAGAAGCTGAACTTTTAGAAGATTTAAATAGAATAAAGAACAATATCATTGTGACCGGGAGTCATGATTTAGTTTTGGATATTTTAAGAAATGAATTACAAGAAGAGTTTTCTGATTTTAATTTAGTGTCCTTTAATGTAGGAAGCATGGGAGGATTATTAGCTTTAAAACAGAAAAGGACTCACCTTGCCACAGCTCATCTATTGGATCCAGAGAGTGGAGAATATAATTTTCCTTATATAAAAAAGATGCTTCCTCAGAGAGAATTGATAGTTGTGAATCTAACATACCGAGAACAAGGGATAATGGTAAAAAGAGGAAATCCAAAAAATATCAAAGGAATAGATGATTTAGTTGAAAAGGATATAAAGTTTATTAATAGACAGAAAGGATCGGGAACCAGAGTTTTATTGGATTATCTATTAAAAAAGAAAGGCATTAATCCTTTAGATATTCAGGGTTATTCTAAGGAAGAGTACACCCATTTAATGGTGGCCTCTGCTGTAGTGGAGGGGAGCGTAGATGCAGGCCTGGGGATTTTGTCTGCTGCCAAAGCCTTCCACTTAGATTTTGTGCCAGTGGCCAAAGAAAGGTATGATATAATTATACCTAAAGAATACTACTTTTCTTTAAAGATTCAAAAATTATTAACCATTATTAGATCGGAAAAATTTAGGAAAAAAGTTTTGAGTTTAGGTGGATATGACCTCTCTCAGAGTGGAAAGGTAATAAAATAATGAATAAACTAATAGATAATTTGGGCAGAGAAATTTCCTACCTTCGGGTTTCTATTACCGATCGATGTAACTATAGGTGCATTTACTGTAAACCCGAAGAACAATTTGAATTTATACCACATGAAGAAATTTTAAGGTATGAAGAAATTGTAGAAATTATCGAAGAAGCGGTAAATTTAGGTGTTACCAAAGTCAGGATTACTGGCGGCGAACCTTTAGCCAGAAAAGGAGTAGTAGATTTTATAAAGAAATTAAGAGAGATTAAAAAATTAGAAGATATATCTTTAACCACTAATGGTTTTTTCTTAAGTGAGTATGCCGAAAAATTAAAAGATGCTGGACTGAATCGGGTAAATATTAGTTTAGATTCCCTGCAGGAAGAAAAATATAAAAAAATCACTCGAGGGGGAAGTTTAGAAAAAGCATTAAAAGGAATCGATTCTGCTTTAAAGGCAGAATTACTGCCTATCAAAATTAATACTGTACTAATTAGGGGAATTAACGATGATGAAGTAGAAGATTTTGTAAGATTAACTTTAGGAAGACCATTAAATATTCGTTTTATTGAATTTATGCCCTCTGGAGAAGAGCTAAAAGATAATTATAGGAATAAATTTATTTCAGTTTTGGAAATCAAAGAGAGTTTAACGGAAAAATACTCATTTAGACCTATTGATATAAATTCAGGTAATGGGCCAGCAAAATATTACCAGATCAAAGGTGGTCAAGGCACCATAGGTTTTATTACTGCCTTGAGCCAGCATTTTTGTGAAACCTGTAATCGGATAAGGTTAACTTCCGAAGGCAAACTCAGGCCTTGTTTGTTTTCTAATAAAGAGGTTGATATTAAGGAGGCAATAAGGAATGCAAAGACCGATGATAAAATAATCAGGAGTAAAATAATAAGAAATAATATTGGAGAAGCAATAAACATAAAACCCGAAGGCCATAAATTAAATAAGAAATT